>JBIIXH010000091.1:0-4174 GCA_044338475.1 Rhodoluna sp. | reverse complement strand
GTTAGTTTCTAACCCTTTAGTCCAGAGCTCTGGGCATTTTCCACGAAGGCTCTCTGGGCAAACAAGAACACCAGAATAGGTGGCAAGATCGCCAAAATAACTCCTGCCAAAACCAAGTTCGGAGCGTCCGCTCCTCTTCCACCTAGCACAGACAAAGTTGGAGCAAGAACAGAGGCAGACTCGTTACCGGTGTTGATAACAATCAGCGGCCAGATAAATGAGTTCCAGGCATATAAAAATGCGAATGTTGTCAGGGTCGCAATCGCTGGAATAGAAAGCGGTACGAAAATCTTCCACAAAATCGTCCAGCGACTTGCACCATCGATACGCGCAGCTTCTTCCAATTCAAAAGGGATGGAAATGAAGAATTGCCTCATAAGGAATGTTCCATAGGCACTAAAGATAAATGGAATTATCAAAGCACCCAGGTTATTCACCCAGTTGATGCCAACGATGAGTTGGAAAAGCGGAATCAAGATAACCACAAATGGAACCATTATCGAGCCCAGCCAGATTAGGAACAGCTTGTCTCGTCCATTGAACCTAAGTCTCGCGAAAGCGTAACCCCCGAGGATGCTGGTGAACAGCTGTCCCGCTACCACCAAGATGGTAACCAATACGGTGTTGGTTAGAGACCTACCGAAGCCATTGAGCTCAACTACTTCGCCGAAGTTTCCAAGCTCTGCCTGGATAGTCTCGCTTGGTTCTAGTCCAGAACTTGGGAAATAAATCTTTTCTCCGTCTGGGTCTGCTGGGTCAACATAAACACCCACAATTGAACTGTCGGTTTCAGCAAACTCTGCCCCCGAGCTATCGGTGAACACGGCTAGCTCTTGTCCGTCAATGGTTACAAATTCCTCAGTCTCCGTGAACTCGTCTTTGGGGGCCAGGAATGACTCACCGCCCGCCACTGGAGTCCAAAGACGCACAGTAACACCTTGTTCGATTCGAGCTAGCTCACGGGTTTCAGTTTCTGAAACTGGAACCAGGAACAGCGGATACTCAACTTCGTTGATAAGCGCGGTGTCAGCTGCGTGCGGCAAGAACCTTGGCGGATAGGTGTAAACATCTGAGACCGTCTTGAACGATCCGCTGAGTGCAAGCAGAAACGGTATCAAGATGATGATTCCGGTCGTGATCAGAATCGTGTAGGTCAGAACCTTGCTACCAAATGATTTGGCCATGCTGTTATTCGTGCTCATTTAGTTGCCCTCCGCTTGCTGACGCTGCCTATTGAATTGCAGCAAGGTAAAGACGAAAATAATTGCGAAAAGAATCCAGGCTACGGCGCTGGCTTTTCCAAAGCTGTTCTGCTGGAAACCTAGTTGATACAGATATACAACAGGAGTAAGGGTTGCGTTGTTCGGAAAACCAACCACGTTTGGTGAGTTCAGTGCAAAAACAATGTCAAACAACTGAAGCGCCAAGATGACGGTAGTTGCGGTGATAAAGAAGGTCGTCGGTCTAAGAGCTGGAATAGTAACATTCCAAAAGCGCTGGAACGACGTCGCTCCGTCCAGCTCCGCAGCCTCATAAAGTTCTTTCGAAACTGATTGCAAACCCGCGATATACAAAACAGTATTGAAACCAAACTGCGACCACACAAACACGATAACTACCGCCGCAAGGGCAAATTCCTCTGTTGAAAGCCAGCCGACCTCTACTCGAGTAGGAAGCGGATCGCCTGGCAAGAAGAAGTTGAGTATTGCAAAGAACTCGCCCACTACATAGTTCACAAAACCAACAGTGGAATTGAGCATCTGTTTCCAAATCAATGTAACGCCGATAACTCCAGCAACGCTTGGAATGAAAAACACTGCTCTAAATACCTTGGACCCTGGAAGCCGCTGCTCGATAAGGGTTGCCAGTATCAGCGCAATTACAACTGATAGCGGCACGGCGGTAAGTAAGAAAACCATGATGTTGGTAATTGCTTTCCAAAACAGTGGGTCTAGGGCTCCAACCGACGTCCCAAAAATCTCGGCGATTTGAAAGTATCCGGTCGAGAGAGACTCCCGAGTAGCGGCAAACTCTAAGCCCAAAGTGTCTACGTAGTTTTCAAGACCGATAAAAGTTGGGGTATTGATGCCATCCCACTTGAAAAAAGACATGACGAACGAGTAGGCCAAAGGCCCTGCTAAGAAGGCAAGGAAACCGATGATGCTGGGTGAGACAAATAGCCAGCCGGTGAGGCGCTCTTCCTCGGACTGGGTGGCGTTTAGTTTCCTAGAGACACTCGGGGACAAGAGTGCCCGGAGCTGGATTGATGCGAAGAAAGCTAATCCAACGGCCAAGAAGGCCAGCGGGTTCGGGAAGAATAGTGATGTAACCGCCATTCCAATAATCAAGAATGGGTTGAACTGGACCAACAAGAGGATTGAACCGACAACGGTCAGTAGCTGTCCGATTCTCTTGAAAAAGAAAATTACCTTGAGCTGAAAACTTCGCTCGGACTTGTTTTCGATTGCAGTCTCATCGGGCTGGAGTCTTTTAATGACCCTTACGGCCACTACCCACCAAGCGATACCGCTTAGCAATACCAGCAGGCCAAGGAAGGAATTGAAAAATGACTGGCTCATCACGTTGAAGAGCAAAATCATGTTTGAAATTTGGAAAGCCACAAATGAGAACAATGCGATTGCAACCACATTGCCTATGATGGCTATGCTTCGGCCGCGATAGTGACCTTTGCGAAGCAGAAAAGAAGACGCTGCCTGGAACAATACCAACACAATAGAAGCGGCAAATGCTGGGATTGCAATCCAGCCGAGGTCTTGTTGCAAACCAAGAATAGAAATACCCGCCGCCAAGAAAGCGGCAGCGAGCAAGAGCTGCCAGATCCAGACATAGCTAACAGCTACTTTGTCAATCGTTCTGGAAAACCAGTCGTTCTTGCGAATTCGCTCTAGGTATTCTTCTATATTTTTCACGCTGCTCCATTTGTGGAATACAGACGCCCAGACAGATTCTGCCTGGGCGTCTGTATTACCTAACGATACCTAAGTTGCCTGCTCTAGTTAAAAGCGCCTGCAGTTTCAGTACAGATGTTCGCCTGGAAGTCGTCCAGGGTACGTGTGCCCGAAAGCACAGCTGTTACTCCGTCGCCGGCAGCCTTGTCGAATGCTGGCCAGTTACCGTTCCATAGTGGACCTTCAGCAACTGGGTTGTTTGCGATACCGTCAAGGAATGCCTGGTTGTTAGCTGGAGGGCTAAAGGTTAGGAATTTCTCTGTTGCATCGGCAGATACGCGGGAAGGAATGTTAGCTCCAAGCTCAGAGATCTGACCCTGAACATCGGCGCTAGTTAGTTCCTGGATTAGCTTCCAAGCACCAGCTGGGTTCTCGGTCTTAGCGTTTACAACGTAAGCGCCCCAGAACTGCCAGTTTCTTCCTTCAGAAGCACCGGTTGGAAGTTCAACAACGTCCCAAGCGAAATCAGTGATCTCGCGAGCGCCAGGTGTTGCCCAGCGACCGTTGATGAACATACCTACTTGACCGGCTTTGAAACCAGGCTCAGCATCTTCACCGAATGGTACTCCGTAACCGTTGTCGTATAGACCCTTGAGGTACTCAAGACCAGCAACTGACTCGTCGCTGTCTAGTGCACATGCGGTGCGGTCTTCGTTGAAGAAGCCTCCACCAGCAGAGTGTACGAAGTAACCCCAGTTAGCCCACCAACCGCCGGCTCCGAAACCTTTGTTTCCGTCGCCTAGGTCAGTAATTGCCTTTGAGGTAGCCTCAAATGCGTCCCAGTCCCAGTCGCCAGCAGCTGCTAGTTCACGTGGGTCGTCAACACCAGCTGCCTCGATTAGGTCTAGGTTCATGTACAGTGCGAATGTTGATACGTCACGAGGGATACCCCATAGGAAATCAGGTGAGGTTGCTCCCGTTGCTGGGTCAACTGTCAATGATGCCATTGGGCCTGCGTAGAAGTCAGCGTCGCTGTGTTCGGTCGCTGCTGCTTCTTCACGAATGTTCGCGATCAGACCAGCCTTAGCGAAGTCTGCGATGTCAGTTCCAGGTAGCCAGAACACGTCTGGTGCTGTACCGGCTGCAATGTCGGTCTTTAGCTTGTCCTGGTAAGGCGATCCTTCAGAGCTTCCAGCAACGTAAGTAAGGTCTAGACCAATACCCTTTGCTGTGATGTCATCTGAAATCGAGGCATAGACGTCAGC
>JBIIXH010000090.1:0-4239 GCA_044338475.1 Rhodoluna sp. | reverse complement strand
ATGCCTAGACATCTTTACTCCTCACCGTCCCAAACCGGAGCTGCGTCTTTAGCAAACTGAACCTCGTCGTTAGAAAGACCTGCTGGAACCATTGGCCAAACCATGGCGTCTTTGCCAACTACGAAGTCGATAACTACTGGGCGGTCGTTGGTTTCAATAGCTAGCTTGATGGCGGCGTCGACATCCTCTTTCTTTTCGACTCGGATGCCAAGGCATCCGTAGGCATCCGCTAGTTTTACAAAATCTGGAACCATAAGTGAATCTGAACCGGTGTGCAGGTCGGTGTTGGAGTAGCGGCTGTTGTAAAAAAGCGACTGCCACTGTCTAACCATTCCAAGAGAGGAGTTGTTGATAACTGCAACCTTGATTGGAATGTTGTTGATGGTGCAGGTTGCAAGCTCTTGGTTAGTCATCTGGAAACAGCCATCGCCATCGATTGCCCAAACTAGTCGTTCTGGCTGAGCAACTTTGGCACCCATAGCTGCAGGAACCGAGTAACCCATGGTTCCGGCTCCGCCGGAATTGAGCCAGCTGTTTGGTCTTTCGTATTTGATGAACTGTGCTGACCACATCTGATGCTGGCCAACGCCTGCGGCAAAGACAGCTTCTGGACCAGAGATGTCTCCAATGCGCTGAATGACATACTGCGGCGATAGCTTGCCATCTTCTGGCTCGGTGTAACCAAGTGGGTAACGAGTTCTTAGACCCTCAATGAACTTCCACCACTCGGCTAGATCTGGCTTCTTGGCACGTTGTTCTAGCTCGGCGTTTAGCTCAATAAGCACTTCTTTGAGATCGCCAACAATAGGTACATCAGCGAAGCGGATTTTTCCAATTTCGGCTGGGTCAATGTCAATGTGAATAACCTTGGCTTCTCTTGCAAAGCTCTTTACATCCCCCGTTACTCGGTCATCGAATCGGGCACCAAGGGTAATAAGTAGGTCTGATTTTTGAAGAGCGGTAACTGCAGGAACAGTTCCGTGCATACCTGGCATACCAAGGTTCTGAGGGTGAGAATCAGGCAGTGCTCCCCTAGCCATCAAGGTTGTTACGGCTGGAGCGCCAGTTAGCGCAGCAATCTTTAAAAGCTCTGGGCTAGCGCCAGAACGGATACTTCCGCCACCGATGTATAGCACTGGCTTTTTAGAAGCAAGGATTAGATCCGCTGCAGCGGCAACTTGCTTGCCGCGCGCCTTTGTCACTGGGTTGTATCCTGGCAGATCAATCTTTGGTGGCCAAGAAAAATCAAACTTCTGGTTTTGGGCATCTTTGGCAACGTCCACTAGTACAGGTCCAGGTCTACCGGTAGTTGCGATCTGAACTGCAGCTGCGATCACGCCTGGGATATCTTCTGCTTTGGTAACTAGATAGCTGTGTTTGGTAATTGGCATTGTGATTCCAACAATGTCCGCTTCCTGGAATGCGTCGGTACCAATATGAGTAGATGCGACCTGGCCGGTGATTGCAAGAAGAGGTACTGAGTCCATGTAAGCATCGGCAATTGCGGTAACTAGGTTGGTAGCACCAGGGCCTGAGGTTGCAATACAAACTCCAAGCTTTCCTGAAGAGGATGCGTAGCCTTCAGCTGCGTGACCGGCACCTTGTTCGTGGCGAACAAGGATGTGCCTGATCTTGGTGGAGTCCATAAGTGGGTCGTAGGTGGGCAAGATTGCTCCACCTGGAAGACCAAAGATGGTGTCTACGCCAAGTAGCTCTAGCGAGCGCACAATAGCTTGGGCTCCTGAAAGAACCTCAGTTGGCATTTGAACACATCCTTATTGCTAATCTCGTTGTCGCTGGTCTAATTGAGCTAACTGATCCCATATAGAAGTAGTTGTGAACCGCGATTATCCGCAGTAGGCACCTTCCGAGGAAGAGTGCACTAGCTTGAGGTATTTCGCGAGAACTCCTTTGGTATAGCGTGGCGGAAGAGGCGCCCAAGCTTTGCGGCGCTTATCCAGCTCTTGCGCATCAACGAGTAGTTCCAGCGAGCGAGCTGCGATGTCGACTCGAATCAAGTCTCCATCGCGAACCAGAGCAATTGGGCCACCATCGGCCGCCTCTGGAGCAATATGTCCGATACACAGGCCGGTTGTGCCGCCTGAGAATCGTCCGTCTGTCAATAGTAGAACATCTTTACCCAGGCCGGCACCCTTAATTGCGCCCGTCAAAGCCAGCATCTCGCGCATTCCAGGTCCACCCTTAGGTCCCTCGTAGCGAATAACTACCACGTCGCCCGAGACAATCTTGCCCTCGGTCAGAGCCTCCATAGCCGCAGTCTCCCGCTCAAAGACCTTGGCTGGTCCGGTGAATTCCGCGAGGTCAAAGCCTGCGGTCTTTACTACCGCTCCTTCTGGAGCCATCGATCCTTTCAAGATCGAGATTCCTCCGGTTTTGTGAATTGGGTTATTCATGGCTCGGATGATCTTGCCGTCTGGGTCTGGTGGGTTAATTCCCGCTAGGTTTTCAGCCATGGTCTTGCCAGTCACGGTCAATACGTCTCCGTGCAATAGCCCCGCATCCAATAGTGCCTTCATCAAAACAGGAACGCCGCCAACCTTGTCGACATCGTTCATCACGTATTGACCAAACGGCTTTAGATCTCCTAGGTGTGGCACGCGATCCGCAATTGCATTGAAATCATCGAGAGTCAAATCGACTTCTGCCTCTCTGGCAATAGCAAGCAGGTGCAAGATGGCGTTGGTGGATCCACCAAAAGCCATCAAAACCGAAATGGCATTTTCAAATGCCTTCTTGGTCATAATCTGTCTTGCGGTAATGCCTTTGGCAATTAGGTTTACTACTGCTTCGCCGCTTCGTTCTGCCCAAGTGTCTCTTCTGCGGTCAGCTGATGGCGGCGCAGCTGAGCCTGGAAGGCTCATTCCAATGGCTTCAGCAATCGAGGCCATGGTGTTAGCGGTATACATACCGCCACAAGCACCCTCGCCTGGACAAACTGCCTTTTCAATTCTGGTGAGATCTTCTTGGCTCATCTTGCCGCTCTTGCAAGCGCCAACTGCCTCGAACGCGTCAATTATGGTCACTTGCTTTTCGGTTCCATCGGTGAGCTTGACCCAGCCCGGAGCAATTGATCCGGCATAAAGGAATACTGAAGCAAGGTCCAATCTGGCAGCTGCCATCAACATGCCAGGAAGTGACTTATCGCAACCAGCTAGTAATACCGAGCCATCTAGAGCTTCAGCCTGCATGACTACCTCGACAGAGTCAGCGATAACCTCTCTAGAAACAAGGGAAAAGTGCATACCTTCGTGGCCCATGGAGATTCCATCAGACATCGAGATGGTTCCAAACTGCATTCCAAAGCCTTGGGCTCGCTCAACGCCAACTTTGGCGGCCTTGGCTAGACGGTCGAGGGAAAGGTTGCAAGGGGTTAGCTCGTTCCAGCTAGAACCGATACCGATTTGGGGCTTATCCCAGTCATCATCACCCATGCCAATGGCGCGAAGCATTCCGCGGGCTGGAGCCTTCTCAATACCGTCAGTAACGGCGTGGCTGCGGGGTTTCATGATGTTTGCCATGCAATTAAGTGTACCTATCTATACAGGGCCTAACGAGGGGCAGTTTTTGTCCAGACAAGTGGGCAATTGGCCCAATAATAGAAGGGATGACTTCTTCAACTTACCCAAGCTCGCTAGAGCTTTACAGCCATGCCGCTAGGCAATCCTCGAACGCGGTAATAGCCTCCTATTCGACGTCCTTTGGGGTTGCCACCAAGCTTTTGGCCCCAGAAATTCGCCAGCACGTGAGAAACATCTACGCTCTGGTGCGAGTTGCCGACGAAATCGTCGATGGCGCAGCCAGCGACGCTAGAACCGAGGGCGGCAACGTAGAGCCAGGCTTTGCCCTAGACCAGCTAGAAGATGAGATTTACAAAGCCCTTCGAGCAAAGTTTTCTACCAACTTGGTAGTTCACGCCTTCGCCCAGACCGCCAACGAAACTGGCTTCGCCAGAGCCATTATCGAGCCTTTCTTTGCCTCAATGAGGATGGATCTCTGGCCAAGAAAGCACAACCAAGAGTCTTTCCAAAAGTATGTCTATGGCTCCGCCGAGGTTGTTGGACTTATGTGTCTGCATGCCTTCATCAAAGAATCTGACTACTCAAGCACTGATTACAAGCAGATCGTAAAAAGCGCGAGGGCACTAGGAGCTGCCTTCCAGAAGGTCAACTTCCTTAGAGACCTAGCGGCAGATTTCAAGAAGCTGGGAAGAAGTTACTT
>JBIIXH010000089.1:0-4325 GCA_044338475.1 Rhodoluna sp. | reverse complement strand
TAGATCTCGTCGCCCGCAAAGTCAAGCAAATCTAGGGTTACAGCGGCTAATCCTGGCTGCCTCGAAGCCTGCGCGGTTACCCTTGCAATGACGTTTTGAGACCTAACAGCAATAACTTGACCGTTGGTTGCAGAAGTGATTGCCTCGGCTGTGTTTTCATCGTCCAGCTCAGCAATAATTCTGGTCTTTGGATTAGCGTTGACTGCCTTGACTGCTAGAACTGTCGAAACGATAGTTGCATCGCCGGATTCATCGGCGTCCAAAATAATTATTGACTTCGCACTTGAAACATTTGCACGTTTTAGATCCTCAGGGTTGGTTGAGTCACCGGTGCGGGTGATGACCTTGAGCTTTCCAAGGTTTGGGACTCTGGATCTGATCTCAGCATCCATAATGGCTCTGGTGGTTGGCGCAAAGATAACTACCCTTGGCTTACGAACGTTTTCGTTAGCGATAGCTAGCTCGGAAAGAATTGGGAACACGCGGTTTGACCAGCCAAGAATCAGAGTGTGTCCAGATTCAATAACCGCACTCTTACCCTCCTGTAGCTTCGCAACCGCGCGGATAATCTGCGCTGAAATAAAACCGATTACCGCACCGGAGATCGCAATACCTATAGCCCAGTAAAGCGCATTGATAATCTGCGCACCCCACGCAGCTGTCGAGCCAATTCCTAGAATCTTTGTGAACGATTCCCAGAAAACAAAGAAGAAGGTCGCAGGTTCTAGCGGCTGATTCAGAGCTGCAACAGCAGCGATTGCACCCTGCACTGCGGTCATAATCAAAGCTAAGAAGATGATGGCTATGAAGACATAGCCAACAAAGGCACCTGGCTTTGATAGTGAGTTGTCAAAGTTATACCTCAAGCGTTTGAAGAAGCTAACCTTGGTTGCTTTTGGAGCTTCAGGTTCTCCCTGAGCTCCCTGACCGTAGGATCTGGAATCGTTGATTTTAGACATAGCCAGTAGTTTAGCGAAGCTGGCCCCTGCCAAGCAGGGCAAATACTAGGTCTCGGTTAGGTTTTCCCTAACTTCGTTCAGTGTGGACTTATTGCCAAATGGTGGCAGCCGCTTCTAGTTCGCTGGGTGTGCACTGTCTGGTGTAGGCCCAAGTTGTTCTTTGGAGAATTACGAACGTGGCGCAGTCCGCCATGTACTCAACCGCGGCGACACCAGTTCGATCACTTTGGGTTTGAGCCTCACTTGCGGAAATTATGTTCTCGCCATACTTGAACCACTGACGAACGTGAGCGGCTTCATGGACCAAAATTGCCCGCCCTAAACTCGTTGAGGTATAAAACTCATCAAAAGAATTGTCGAGTAGCACGAAAACGTGGGCATGCTCCGGTGTTCTAGGAGCTCCTGTATAGCCCCAGCTCTGCTTAGCCCTGGCGTATAGGAAATCTCCTGGATCATTGAACGGAGCGGGGTTGGCCTTTCCGCAAACAAAACCGACCTCGCAAAGATCCGGATCCCATAAGAATGTAATGTTTGAGGCGAGATTGAGAATGTAGTTTTGCGCCGCTATCATCGCTGCAGTCAAAAGTGTGGGGTCTTCAACAGGCTGGGAACTGGCGGGAGGTGCGATTATCTCGGTTGTCTCAGTTGCCTGTCGGGCAAGAGATTCGGCTGCGGCCCTCTCAATCTCTGCCAATTGTGCGGCAGCTCTCTCCGCAGCTTCCTTTTCTGCCTTCGCTAAGTCAGCAGCGGCCTTCTCCGCAATTATTCTGTCTTGTTCTTTTTTCCATGCCTCTTGAGCAGTTTCGACCGAACCGATTCTTTCCCCGAGAGCAACAACCTGATTGGTAATTGGACCCCAATCGGAGTTAGCAATTTCAATAATTTCTCGAGTTAACAAGATAAGAGATTCTCGTGAAGGTGTAGCAGCTGCCAACTGATTCTTGAGGGACTTAACTGCAGCCTCTAGCTCTAGCAGCTTGGTTTTTTGCTCGACCCAAACTTGTTTACTTGCTTCAATTTCAGCCACAAGATCATCGCGTTCTTGCTCTTCCAAAGTTTGACCATCGGTATTGACGACAGTCTCTTCAGAGTTCCTGATTGCTAGCTCTAGGTTGTCAATGAGATCCGATAGCTCTTCAAAACGCTGCTCACCAAGTTCAATCGCGCTTTCTGCTGAGGAACCGGCAGCTTCTTGGGATTGGGTGTATGACTGATAGGCAAAGACTCCAACGCCAGCTGCAATAAGTGAAACGCTAGATACGACGGCAGCAATGAGTTGCCAGGACTTTAGCTTGGCTTTTAGTGGCTGCTTCTTAGCGGGCAAATCAGACCCTTGGGGAAGCGGTCTTTTTCGAGTCCCCAGCAAAAATGGAAGTTAGAGACAGGTGAACCATCATTCCCATTAGGGCAATGATTCCAACTGCGCTAACAGCCATGAGAAAGGTGATTTCGTTGAATGTGAGGACTAATTCGTGATCCAAAGCGTTCTCCCTGGCTATGTATAAGAGGTATAAGTACAGTCTATTTTCGGTTAGTGCTGAATAAAGCTATAGAACCCACAATTAACAGCAATATCGGAGCCACATAATCAAGACCTGAATACCAGTCGGTCCAGCTGTTGGCAATAACAAACACCAGACCCAGCAAGCCCATAGCTATTAGGCTCCAGGCAATGGCCTTGTTCACCTTGGGGTCGATTCGCTGGAGATCTTCCCTAGATCTGGCAGTTGTCTGGTCACAGTTCGTGCAATTCAGGTCAGTTTCGGCAATTTCAGCCTGGCAGTTTGTGCATTTCATGGTCCCAGCCTAGTTCGTAGCGGCTTAGACAGTAAATTGCTAGCTAAATCGACCCTTCCGCAATAGGTTTAAGCCAACCATTTGGAAGGAACCTCGATGCCAAAATTCAAGTTATCGGCAATTGCGATTGCAGTTACTGTTGGAGTGATTCTAACTAGTGGATCCGTAGCGTCCTGGAGCATCCCAGGCGGGGCCGTATCGCAGATCAGTTCCGATGCTCTTAATTCCGAATCCTCAACTCCAGAATCTGCAGGGTCTATTTCGGATCCTCAATCAATCTCTGCTACCGAATCATTTGATGGCGGTTCGCTACTCTCTGAAGTTCTTTACACAGGATCTCCAACCCCAGAGTCCAGATTAGCTAACTTGGTTTTGGATCCTGACGCCGGTGGTTCACCTGAGGTTGTTTACCCCGATCCTTCGGAGCGGGAGCAGCTAGTTGTTGGAAAAGCTCCGGCTCCAGCTAACTTTAGAGTGACGGCACTCGGCGATGACTTTGTGTCTCTTGCTTTTACAACTTCCCCTAACATCTCCTTGTATCAGGTTTACGTTAGGTACGAGGATTCGTTCTCTCTAACTGGTGTTGGGTCTTCAGGAGTAGTTACATTCCGAGACCTGGCTCCTGACTTTGACTACGTTGCTTGCGTCTACTACCGAGTCGACAATGTGGAATCAAACCTTGCATGTTTGGACATTCACACAACTGGAACAAGACCAGTGGAGCCAGTTAGGGCTCCAGCCCCAACCAACATTGAACTTTCTGCAACCGAAACCACGGTGACCGCTTCATGGGATGCGGTTCCGGGAGCACAGTGGTACAGACTTTGCCACGTAAGTGGAGATAGCTCTTGGCAGTGTGGCGGTTACACAATGCTCGGTGCAACCCAAGCAGTCTTCCAAGATGGATCAATATCCAAGGCAACTCGTTATGGAATCACGGTTGAAGCAGTTATGCAAGATGGCAACAGTGGCTTGCGTTCAATTCGTTACATCACAACCCCTGGAACCCTTCCACCTCCTCCGGTAAAGCAGGCCGCTCCAACGAATCTTAGAATTACCGCAATTAGCCCGTCCGAATTTACAGCTGAGTGGGACTACCCAACAGATAACAACATTAGTTTTTGGTCCATTGCTGTTCGGCAGCTAACTTCTTACTCGCAAACAGGCGTTGCTAGCTCTGGCCGATCATTTACCTATCGTGACCTGCAGCCATCAAGTGGTTACGAGATCATCCTCAGTGGACTTGATTCCAATGGCGTGTGGACCCAAGAAGCGCGTTTGGGCTTCTATAGCCCAGCAAACTAAGCCTTAAGGGGCAAAAGTCAGGGTGCTTTAGACTGGCAGAAGACTTTCAAGGAGCTGCTAGTTGCCCAAAACACTTGACCCTGAAGCAATGGTTGGTGCCAAAATCACCAATCAGAGCCTTAGGCGCTGGCTGCACTCTCTCCCAGGAGTCGACAAGGTAGGACTTGAAGCTAGGGCCGCCGGTCTTGGAACAAGATCCATAAAGACCACTTCGAAAGCCTGGGCCTTAGATGCCGCCATCAAGATGATGGATCTAACAACCCT
>JBIIXH010000088.1:0-4330 GCA_044338475.1 Rhodoluna sp. | reverse complement strand
CAGGTTCAGCAAGCTGAACCAGCTCCGATTTCAAGCGTTGCCTCAGTAGCAAAAGAAACTTCAACTTCCGAAGAACCCACATCTAGTGACCCTGAAACCACGATCATGCCGATTGCTAGAACTAGAACTTCAGGAGCGCTGAGCTGGTCTTGGATCTCAATCTCTTCATCACCCTTGGTTTTAGTTTTGGCTGCATTTCTTAAGGAATCCGGCGCTTCACTTGCTCAGTCCCTAGTAGTAGTCTCTGGCCTGATTCTCGCTACCTCTGTTTTTGCAGGCGTTGGAGCGGTTGCTGCCAAGCGGGGCTCCAGCCAAATAGGCGTCGTATCGAGAGCAGCCTTTGGCGTTTGGGGCAATGTTTTCCCAGCGATACTGATGCTGTTGGTGAAAATAATTTGGACCGTTGCCTTGTTAATCTTCGGAGTAAGAATTCTCTCACCACTTATTTCCAATCAACCTTGGTTTGCAGTGTTGAGCATGCAATTTGTTTTCCCAGCCGAATTCACCGCATTGCTACTTACTGTGATTCCAGTTGTGGTTATTGCCTCTTTGGTGGCCGGATTTGGCGGAATAACTTTGCTTCGGGCCCAACAGCTGGCAGCTATTTTCTCGCTGGTTGGCATAGCGGGAGTTGGTTACTTTGTGTTCACCACATACTCAATTCTTGATGCGCAGCAGGGTGAAATGCTTCGCGCAGCTGGGCTTTTAGATCTGGCAATTCTTAGCTTTGCCCTGTTTGGTTTCACTGTCTTCTCGCAGAGTGGCGACTTTGCCAGAAAGCTTCCAGTTGAAACACCAGGAGCCAAGGTGTTCTTCCTTTCTTTTGTTTCAACTTTGTTCATCCCGCTAATTGTTGGCGTGATGGGCGTGCTTTGGGTATTTATGGCCGAGGAGGGCTTCGGGCTACTACTTACCAGCCAGCTTCTTCCGGCTATAGCCTCGGCAGCTCCGCTTTGGGTGTTTATCGCATTCGTCGTTGCTGTTGGGCTTTCTGTACTGCAACTTCTTGCAAGCTCGATTTACTCACTAGCTGGTGGATTAGCTTCTATCGGTGGAAGGATTCCTGGAGCGGTAGCTGTATTGCTTCTTTCAGTCCTCGTGCTAGCAGTAACTCTGGTTTCTAGCATGTTACTTGGAACATCGAGCTTGCTATCGATGTTGATTGAACTAATCTTGCTCGCCTCAGTGGTTGGAGCTTCATACAGTGGCATCGTGTTATCCGATGCTCTTATTCGCTCTCGGGACTACCACGAGGTGTCTCTAACTAGGGATTACGGTTTCTACGGTCGGTTCAATGTTGCAAACACCATCGGGTTTATTTTGGCAACCGCACTTGGGTTTGGTTATCTTAATGGAGCGGGAGTCTTGTCCTTCTGGGCAGGTTACTTGGGTGATTTCACCCCAGCAATTTTTGACATTGCAGGTTCGAACATTGGCATTGCTATGGCTTTCGGTCTTGCTGTGCTGTTTCCGGTTTTGTTTGGAATCCCAAGGATCAAGGGGCAGGAAAGAAAGCTCTTGGAGTTGGATGAGCGCCGAGAGGAACTCAAGGAATACTTAGACTCGGCTAACTAAGACACATGTCAATCAAGTTATCCGAACTCATTGCCGTATTTGACTCGGTTTGGCCCCCATCAGGTGCTGATGAGTGGGATCAGGTTGGCCTAGCCAGCGGATCACTCGACCAGGAAGTATCCAAAGTGCTGTTGTGTGTTGACCCAACTTTTTCGGTTCTCCAAGAGGCTAAGCAGAAATCATGCCAGCTGGTTCTGTCCCACCACCCGCTTCTTCTTGAGGGTGTTGAAAGCGTTACGGAGAGGGAGCTAAAAGGAGACATTGTTTCCTACGCAATCTCAAACTCAATTGCCCTTTTTGCAGCACACACCAACGCAGACATTGTTCCGGGCGGGGTCTCGGACATATTGGCCAAAAGAATTGGGTTAGTTGACTCCAGCCCACTTGTTGCAACATCAAAAGATGCAGGCCACGGAAGAGTGGGGCTGCTAGCTAGCCCAATGACTGTGACTGGTCTGGCTTCAAAAATAAACGACATCCTTCCAGCCACGCACGCTCCAATTCGAATCGCCGGGGATGTAAACAGGAAAGTCTCGAAGGTCGCTCTTGTTGCTGGCTCGGGCGGTAGTTTCCTACCTGACGCTATCGCAGCAGGAGCAGAATGTTTTATCACAAGCGATCTCAAGCATCACGTGAGCCTTGACGCAATCTCTGATAAATCAAACGAGATTTCCCTTATCGACATCTCTCATTTCGCCGCGGAGAGCTTGTGGCTTGAGCCAGCGGCGGCTGAGCTTGGGAAATTGGTTCCAGCGATTGAATTTGTTGTAAGTGAGTTAGTAACCGACGCCTGGTCCATGTCAATCCCTGGAAAGCTCTCATGATCGCTAGTTTGAACGACCAAAAACAACTGCTGGCGCTGGCAGCGCTCGATGTAGAACTTGCAAGAATCTCAAATTCGAGAAAACAAGCACAGGCAGAAGCTGAACTTGAGGCAGCTTCGGCGGACACTCTTCGCCTCTCTGATTTACTTATCGACGCAAGAAACGCCGTCGGTGAACTAGAGATGGAGCTGGGTAGAGCTGAGGCTGACCTGGAGTTAGTTGCTAATCGAATAAACAAAGATAAGCAGCTTCTTTCTTCGACTAGCTCATCAAAAGACGCCCAAGGAATTGAGCATGAACTATCGACCCTGGCTGCTCGAAGAAGTGAGCTCGAAGATACCCAACTTCAGATAATGGAGCTACTGGAAAGCGCCCAGCAAGAGCATGAAAAGCTAAAGCTGGAAAAGCAAGCTGCCGATGAAAGACTTGCGGCTCTAGAGCAAAGAGTTGCTTCCGAGCTTGCCGATCTTGGGTCTCAGGCGGAGAAAATTCAGACTGAGCGTAAGAGCGTTATTTCAAGTATCGATCAAGAACTAGCTGCAGCCTACGAACGGAAGTTCTCTCGCGGTGTTGCTGCAGGAAGACTTTCTGGACGAGACTGCGGTGCCTGCCGACTGTCAATTACCGCAACCAGCTTCGAAGAACTTATGGCTTTACCTTCCGAGGAACTAGCCGAGTGTCCAAACTGTCAGGCGTTTTTGGTTAGATCATGAAGCTGATTATTGAAGCCGATGGCGGATCAAGAGGAAACCCTGGAATCAGCGGCGCCGGAGCCGTTGTAATCGATGCAGCGTCTGGTTCCATCCTTAGAGAAATTTCCGAAGCCGTGGGCATTGCTACCAACAACGTGGCCGAATACAAGGCGGTCATTTTCGCTTTGGAAGCTGCTTTTGAGATCGATTCGAACGCTGAGATTGTCGTTCGCATGGACTCCAAGCTTGTTGTTGAACAAATGAGTGGGCGCTGGAAGATTAAGCACAAAGACATGCTTTCGTTAGGGGCTCGAGTTCAGCAGCTTGTTGCCGGCAAGAACGTCCAGTTTGTTTGGATTCCAAGGGAGCAAAACGTGCTTGCCGACGCGTTGGCAAACAGGGCGATGGATGGCGAACCGGCAGCTGCAGCAGCGGCCGTCGAATTCAATCAAGTGGCCCCTTCTTCGATTCGCGCACCACAGTCCTTGGTTGCGGAGGCGACCACCTTGATCATGGTCAGACATGGCAGGACAGCTCTAACCGAAAGCCGGAAGATATCTGGGGGAGATGGCGAGAACCCAGACCTATCAGAGCTTGGCCAGAAAGATGCCAGCGAGGTTGCAACAGAGATTGCACGAGTTGGGACTTCTGGAACGTTTGGATTCCTTGCAAAGCCTGTGGTTGTAATTCACTCACCAATCAAACGCGCAGCACAAACCGCCAGCTTGATTGCCAAAAAACTAGATGCCGAGCAAGTTGAACTAGCTGACCTTCGAGAAATCAGCTTCGGTGAATGGGATGGCTTGACTAACGAAGAGCTGTTCGTAGGCCATGAGCAGCAGTATCAATCTTGGCGTGGCTCTTACGAGGTGGCCCCGCCAGGTGGTGAATCGCTCAAGGACTTCGATGTTCGCGTGAATCGTGCTTTGGACGTTATTTTGCAAAAATTTGCGGGTAAGACGGTTGTTGTGGTGGCCCACGTTATGCCGATTAGGGGATTGCTTCGAATCGCCAATGCTGCCGACACAGCTGGTTACTGGCGAGTAAATCTTGGCCCTGCTTCTATCTCCATTGCTAGATTCTGGGGTCGTGAGGCCGCTGAGGTAGTTTGCATAAATTCAACTTCACATTTATCTTCTTGAACCTGCTGGCTACACTTAGATTTGGATGGGTCGGCAAGACGGTCGCGGCAGTTTACTGACGAGGAACGTCCGGGCTCCAAAGAGCAAAATGGTGGGT
>JBIIXH010000007.1:0-18022 GCA_044338475.1 Rhodoluna sp. | reverse complement strand
GCATTTTTGTCGTAATTTATGTATTGTTATGTATTGCTCTTCTGTTTTAGATTAAAAGAGTAGATGAAGCCCCGGCTGCGGTCGGGGTTTTTTCTTTTCTGGGTCGTCTACTTCTAGCTACAGTTCGGGTCGGTAGCTGGTAGCTCCCCAGTCAGGAAGAATTTATCAACCACGCGGTCAATACACTTCACGTCTTGACCGTATATTGTGTGTCCCTCACCGTTGTATGTCATTAGGAATCCGTCATCGAGAATATCATTCGCTAGCGACTGAGCTTGTGAGTAAGGAGTGGCTGGGTCTCCAGTAGTTCCAATTACCAATATTGTTGGAGCGCCGGTGGCGGCGTAACTTCCTGGCTTATCCGCTTCAGGAAATGGCCAGCTCGCGCAGCGTAAGCCACCAAACTGCCAGTATCTACCCAACACCGGAGCAGCTTCTAGCAAGGTAACATTTTGCTGCTCGATGGTAAACATGCTCAAGCTCGCGCTGTGATCCAAGCAGCTAATTGCGTAGTTAGCTGCAACCAGATTTGTTCCGTAAGTTCCATCTGCGTTTCTGTCGTTGTAGAAATCAGCTAGGTATAAAAACTCATCACCTGTTCCACTTAGTGCCTCGCTGAATGCAGTAGCTAGCGCCGACCAGTAGCGATCAGAATACAAGGTCATAATCAGGCCGGTTACCGCTCCCCAAATTGTTAGGTCTCTTCCCGAAGCAGTTGGTATAGGTGTCTCCTCGATTGACAGAAGCAGTGCACGGATTGTTTCCAGGTCTGCCGGAATATCTCCGCTAAACGGACAGTCTTCATATGTGTCGCAGTTTTCCAAAAAGGCAGTTAGGGCTGACTCGAAGGCTTCAATCTGAAACAAAGTCTGCTCAAAATCACTCACGGTTGGATCGATAGCACCGTCCAGTACAAATCTTCCGACTCGTTCTGGAAACAATGTTGCATAGGTGGTTCCAAGGAATGATCCATAGGAGTAGCCCAAGAAGTTCAGCTTGGACTGGCCAATTACCGCCCGCAAGACGTCCATATCCTTAGCCGCGGAGACGGTGTCAACAAACTCTAGAAGCGGACCTGTGTTCTCAAGACATTTACTGGCAAACTCAGCGGTTGCTTCCCTGGCGGCAGTTATGTCTTCCTCGGTTCCGATATCGGATCCAGATACGCCATACAGAAACTCGTCATACTCGCTATCGCTTAGGCACCAAACGGCAGAGCTTCTTCCAACTCCCCTAGGGTCAAACCCTAGGATGTTCCAATCTGCTCTCAGGGCTTTGGTCCCTAGATATTCCGATGAGTCCTTTACCCAGTCATAACCGGAGGAGCCTGGGCCGCCTGGGTTAAACAAGATAAAGCCCTTTGGGTCAGAGTCAGCTTGTCTAAACACAGTCGCAATAGAAATGGCTTCGCTATTTGGATCGCTCCAGTCCATTGGAACTTCAATGTCTGCGCAATAAAGCCTTGTTCCACACTCTTCAAACTCAGCCACCTGCTCGTAGTAAGCGCTGAACTCAGCTGGTGCACCACTGGCGTCTGGGGTAACTGGCTCTGGAGGCGTCGGAGCACAACCTACTAGAACCAAGCTAGCTACCGAAAAGATGGCAACGGACTTGAGGGTGTTTCTGAAAATCACTTTTTTCTCCTAAGTGCAACAGCAAGGGATTCCAAGACCATGAGGTCTCGAACATTCGAGCTAATTCTCACCCTTGCCTGCGACAAAGCTTCCAGCTTTGCAATGGTTTCTGATGGCGTCGAAGTGGTTGCATACTCTTCAATTTGGCCTCTAAAGTCTTCGTTCACAAGATCAGCCCCAGCGCTTAGTTGAATAATCAACACGTCTCTGTGTAATGACATGAGATCAACGAGAATTCGATCGATGCCATCTCGCAAGCTTCTGGTTGCCCGTCTTTTCTGACCCTCTTCAAGAGCCTTGAAGTCTGGTCTTAATGCTGGTGGAATAGCGCCGCCCTCGGGAATTCCTAGGGTTGCAAGTAGCGCAACTTTTTCTTCGGAATCTTTTTCTGCAGTTAGAGCATCTGCATCTTTTCTAGCAAGCTCGAGCCAACGCTCAGCTGTGAACATGGCCTTGGGAATGGAATCAATTTGCATCGCTGCAACTAGAGTTTCCTTCCTTCTGGCCCTGGCATCAGTGCTAGTTGCCAACCTAAGTGCCATTCCGATGTGGCCCTGGGCTTCAGCGGCCACTTGCAAAGCCAGAGAGGCGCTGATGCCATCCCTGGCAGCAAGCAGGTCAGCTACCGTCTGGCTTGAGGGTTGCTTTAGTGCAACTCTTCTTACTCTCGATCTAATGGTTGGAAGCATGTCGGCTTCCGAGGGTGCGCAGAGAATCCAGATAGTTCCAGCCGGTGGTTCTTCAAGTGTCTTTAGAAGAACATTCGAAGAGCGCTCCGCCATGCGATCAGCGTCTTCAATAATCATGATCTGATACTTGCTAATTGAGCCACCAAAGTATGAGGCCGCAACTAGGTTTCTTATCTCTTCGATAGAGATGATTACTTTTTCGGTGGCCAAAACGCTCACATCGGGATGATTACCCAAAGTCACCATGCGACAGCTCTTGCAGTCACCGCAGCCTCTCGCCTCACACAAAAGTGCAGCGGCGAATGCCGAAGCAGCATTTGATCTCCCAGATCCAGGAGGTCCCGTGATTAACCAAGCGTGCTGTAATCCAGCGTCTTTATCTGCTACCGCTTGGCGAAGCTGGGCAACTGCTTCTGGTTGCCCCAAAAGTTCTGACCAGATTGGCTCATAATTCAATACTTGGTTCAAAGGCCTTTGCTTTCTAGCAAAGTTTCCAAGCGAGGCTGTATCTGTTTCCAGATCGAATCAGGATCTTGGCTTGCGTCAACCAAGTGGAATCTTTTTGGCTCAGCAGCTGCAAGTTGTTTGTAGGTATCTCTTGCTGCTTCAAAGAAGCTAATTTTTTCGCGCTCTAGTCGATCTGGTTCTGCTCCTGTTTGCCCACGACGAATCGATGCGGCCTCGGCATCAAGATCTAGAAGAACTGTTAGGTCTGGGAGCAAGTTATCGACTGCCCATAGAGATAAGTCCCGGACCTCGGTTAGATCTAGTTGTCTTCCAGCGCCTTGATAGGCAACCGAAGAGTCTAAGAATCGATCGGAGATGACAATCTGACCTTTAGCTAGGGCTGGTCTAATTTTGCTTGCAACGTGGTGGGCTCTATCTGCTGCATATAGAAGTGCTTCTGAACGAACAGACACTTCGCCCTTGCGATGCAATAGAAGATGTCTGATTTCAACGCCGAGCTCTGTTCCGCCAGGCTCAAGAGTTCTAACTACCTCAAGGCCTCTGTCAGCTAGGTAGCTTTCCATCAGATCAGCCTGAGTGGACTTTCCTACCCCGTCGATTCCCTCAAAGGAGATGAACAGTCCTTGGTTCTCGGGCACGCTACTTCTTCTTTCTAGTTCCGGCCTTTACGGTCTTCTTGGGAGCAACAGCTTTCTTGCTGGCTCGGCCAGCTTTCGGCGCTGCTTGACCAGGCTCTAGTCCTAGTTTCTCACGCCTAATTGCCAGTAGTTCAAAAGCCTGGTCGCTGGTTAGCTCGTCGAGCTTCTCATCCTTTGGAATAGTGGCATTTATGGCCCCATCTGTCACGTAGTCACCAAACTGCCCAGTCTTTGCCACCACGTTTAGACCGCTGGCTGGGTCTTCGCCGAACTCCTTCAATGGAGTCGCTGCAGTTCTTCGGCCACCGTATTTTGGCTGCTTGTAGATCTCAAGGGCTTCTTCGAGGGTCAAGCTAAAGATCTGATCCTCGCTGGTAAGCGAGCGGGAGTCCGTTCCCTTTTTGAGGTACGGACCAAACTTTCCGTTTTGAGAGGTGATTGGGTTCTCGGTCTCTGGATCGATACCGATTGTTCTAGGAAGCGAAAGCAAAGAAACTGCATCTTCGAAGCTAAATGTTTCTGGTGACATTGACTTGAATAGCGAAGCTGTCTTTGGCTTTTCAGCATTTGGGTCTTCAAGTAATACGTAAGGTCCGTATCTTCCATCTTTGAACAAGATGTCGTAGCCAGTTAGTGGATCTTGGCCCATAACGCGATCAGAAATAATTGGTGCGTCGATAAGCTCTTGGGCCTTTGCAACCGTTAGTTCATCTGGCGCTAAACCTTCAGGAATGTTTACAATTCTGCGACCGTTTTCATCTGCACCCTCGCTACCTGGTTCGACCATAGTCTCGATGTATGGACCATATTTTCCAGTTCGCAAAGTGATGTTGTCAGCTAGGTATATGGAGTTCACGGCTTTTGGATCGCTATCGCCGACGTTTTGGACTGTGTCGTGCAATCCATCCTCAGAATCCGTTCCGAAGTAGAACTTCTTTAGCCACTCGCTGCGGTCTAGTTCTCCAGCAGCAATCTGGTCCAGATTCTCTTCCATCTGAGCCGTAAACGCGTAGTCAACCAGTTTTACGAAGTTCTCTTCTAGGAACCTGGTAACGGTGAACGCAATCCACTCTGGAACCAGAGCCTGACCTCTTTTTACTACATAACCCTTGTTGATGATGGTGGACAAAATAGCTGCATAGGTAGAAGGTCTTCCGATGCCGTCTTCTTCCAACGCCTTCACGAGGCTGGCTTCGGTATATCGAGCAGGTGGAAGAGTTTGATGATCTTTTGCGGTTACCTCAACAACCGAAAGCACTTGCCCAACCTCGAGCGCTGGAAGCTTGGATTCTTGCTCCTCGTCCTGCTCTTCTTCTCTCGCTGCATCTCTACCTTCTTCATAAGCAGCCATGAAGCCCTTGAAGATAACGACGGTTCCCGAAGCGCTGAACTCCGCTGACTTACCATCGGTAACTGGTGAGACGGAAATCTTGGCGGTGGTAGTGGAAACCTTAGCGTCGGACATTTGAGAAGCCATGGTTCGCTTCCAAATCAACTCATAGAGATCTTTGGAGCGACTCGACATCGTCATCGGTAGATCGCTTGGGTGCAAGAAGGTTTCACCAGCTGGCCTGATGGCCTCATGAGCTTCTTGGGCATTCTTATTTTTACCGGTGTAGATTCTTGGGGAATCTGGAACAGAATCTTTACCAAACATCTCAATCGCTAGAGCTCTTGCGGCCTGAATGGCTTGCGTGGAAAGTACCGGTGAGTCGGTACGCATGTAAGTGATGTGTCCTTCTTGATACAAACTCTGAGCGGTGTCCATAGTTTGCTTTGCAGACATGCGAAGCTTTCTCGAAGCTTCCTGCTGCAATGTAGAAGTAGTAAAAGGTGCCGCTGGTTTTCTAGAAGAAGGCTTTGACTCGACCGATTCGACTTTAACCTTGACGTCTTTTGACCTCATGGCTTCGGCAAGTGCTTGTGCTGCGGCTTCATCTAAAAGCAGCACTCCGTCTTTGATTTCACCCTTGTCGTTGAATGCGTCTCCAGATGCGATTTTCTTTCCGTCAATCAAAGTCAGTTTTGCTTCAAAATCTTGTTCTTTGTTTTTGTCTGTAGTAAAAAGTGCCTTCACGTCGTGATAGCTCGCTGACACAAAAGCCATGCGTTCACGCTCTCTCTCAACGACCAGTCTCATGGCAGGTGACTGAACGCGGCCAGCACTTAGACCACGGTTGATCTTGCGCCACAGAACCGGTGAAACTTCATAACCGTATAAACGATCGACAACCCTTCGGGTTTCTTGAGCCTGGACCAGGTTTTGATCAACTTCTCTGGTGTTCAAAAGAGCATCTTGGATCGCCTGTTTGGTAATTTCATGAAACACCATTCGGCTCACTGGAACCTTGGGTTTTAGTACCTGCAACAGGTGCCAAGCAATGGCCTCTCCTTCGCGGTCCTCATCGGTGGCGAGATAGAGCTCATCCGCCTCGGCCAGAGCCTTCTTGAGCTCGGTTACGGTTTTACTCTTTCCGGCCGAGATTGCGTAGTAAGGCTCAAAGTCGTTTTCGATGTCAATTGAGAACTTGGCTAGCGAACCCTTTTTCTTCTTCTCTTCAGGGGGTAGGTTCTTGGGGTCAATTAGGTCCCGGATGTGGCCAATGGAGGCCATGACCGTGTAGTCATCGCCTAGGTATTTGGCAATCGTCTTTGCCTTCGCAGGCGACTCAACAATTACTAACTTGTTACCTTTTGGCATCCATCTCCTAAATCATTCGCCTGGTCCCGCTCGGGCTCGTGCTTTGTGCACCAACCCCAACGTCTCCAAGCTGGTTTCGATAAAGACCTCGAAACCGACACTACGACATCGTTCCAGAACTACCTGGCTATTGCTAGCAATATCTTTAGCCACAATACACGGATTACCTGTGGATACACCTCTAAGTGCATCAGCAGAAGCCAGCGCAATCGAATCTGTTGTGGCCTGCAGCCTAGTAAATCCCAGTAATTGCGTGGTAACTAGCGAGGAAGCGGCAAACAAAGCAAAAAATATAATCAGAATCGAAATTGCAAGAATTGTTCCTGCGCCGCGATCATTTTTCATTGCCCTGACGCTCTTGCGCACTGCTTCTCAACTAATTCCATAAAACCAATTTCGATTCCAGCAAGCGGTGCATCAACAGTTAATTTCACGCAAATTGAGTCTTCTAGCTCCTCCAATTCGAACTGAACTTGCTCGCCAGCACCGTCCACCAGGTTGTCGATTACCTCAGGTGCCTCACCTCGTGCCACTGCGTTTGCAATTGCTGCTGCCGCACCAATTAGCTGGAACTTAGTGAACTGCAGACTCATCGCTGCAACGGCGAGAGTAATAATAAGTAGCACTGCTGGCAGAGCCAGCACTAGCTCAGCGGTCACGGTGCCGCGAGAAGAGCTAAAGCGCACCGAAAGTCAGAGCTGATCGAACTAGGTCAAAAAGAATGTTTTTGACCTCATCGCTTCTCATGATTACAACCAATAGCCCGGCAAAGCCAACTGCTGCCATGGTGGCGATGGCATACTCGGCGGTGGCGGCACCTTTTTCTGATTTCCAGTCCATTTCTCTCCTTATTTATGTGGCACTAAACAGGCCTATTCCAACTGGAACAACAGCCAAAAACACGAAGGCGGGAAGGGCGGCTAGCCCCAGTGGAATTAGCAGCGAAATTGATAGCTTGGCAAGCTGTGATCGATGGTTACTCCAAAGCCTGTGACGGAGGGCGTCAGCCCTTGCTGATAACAGTCCATTTAGGGCAATCCCGGATTGCTCAGAAACCTTCACAGCTTCCCAAAAAATGTTCAATTGATCCGCGGATACTTCTTCCCCAAACAGCACTTTAGATTTCGTCCTTGCCATTGCAGCAGCAGCTTTGGGATTCAGGCCAGCAGAGAGACCAATCGCAACAGCATCCAAGAATGCTCCTGGATCAGCCTCCCGTGGTTTTGCTTTCTCGAGCATTCTTAGGGAGCTGATTCTGGCAACAATCAAGAGTAAAAGCCCAAGCCCAACAGAAACTGCACCGAGTGCGGTTCCAAACGATGCCCCTAGAGCGGATAACCCAAGGAGTTCTGAGAACAAAACAGCAAATAGAGGTAGTAACAAGATTAGATTGGCCGTTGCTTTTGGTGATGCAAACGCAATTCGCAACTCAGAGAACTGCAGCTGTTGCGCCCTAAAGACTTCGGCTAGTCGATCAAGAGCAAGAGCAAGATGTCCACCGGACTCTGTTGCGACCTCCCAAATGAATTGAAACTGCTTCACCTGAAACTCGGTCAGGTCGTCGGTCTGTAAATGATTTCTGGCAGCTGTTTGGCTTGTCCCCGAGCGAAGCAAGGCAGTAACTTCCAAGACAGCAAGATCCGCACTCATGCCAGAGCTAGCTTCTGTCTTACTAGTTGTTCTCGAACAACTAGTTGATCATCTTCAATTTCAAATTTTCCGATTCCCGAAACTCGGCGTTTGCCTGCTTTCACTTCCAAGGCAATGACCCAATCAAAGGCAGCTGCCACCATCTTTGAAAATGACAGATCTGAAATTGCAAGATCAGATTTTATGGTGCTTAGACGCTCTGGCACCTGGGTGAGGTTGTTTGCATGAATTGTGGTGGCTCCACGATGACCCGTATTCAAAGCTTGCAGCATGGCAATGAGTTCCGACCCTCGCACCTCGCCAACTACTAGTCGATCGGGCCGCATTCGAAGCGATTCTCGAACCAGTTGCTCTAAACCAATTTCACCTTGGCCTTCGACGTTACGACTTCTTGATTGCAGGCAAATGATGTTTTTTGAGGTGAGCTCGGTGATGTCTTCGACTGCAATTATTCGTTCACTGGTTTCACTAAGCATGGCTCGAAGTAATGTTGTCTTTCCAGAACCTGTTGGCCCAGCTATTAGGAAGCTTTCGCCAGAGACTGCAATTTCGCGAATTTGTGTTTGCTGAACTATGGAAGAAAACGATGGGACTAGGAGTTGTCCCAGGGAAATCGAATTTACTTGGTGTAGTCGAATAGAAATCAAGGTCTGTGTGCTGCAGCCGGATTTGAGTGCGGCATGAACTCGTAATCCCCCAGGCAAGCTGACATCAGCAAAAGGATTTGCGTGATCTAGTCTTCGACCTCCGAGTTGAATCAGCTCGCGTGCAAGGCTTGCAAGTTCTGGTTCCGAGCAATCAATCTCGGTCAAGTTTTCTAACCCGTTGCCATAGTCGATTTGTGAGCCTGAGCTCCTGAGAAGAATGTCGCTGACTTGCTCGTTATCGATTAGCTCAAGTAACCAGTTGGGTAGTTGGGTTTCCACACCACTAACAATCAGTCAACTAAGCACTGATTTGTTGGGTGAGAGGCAAGATGTGGATAAATAAGGGGGCGGCAGGTTTTGGGGAAAACCTGCCGCCTGGTGATAGCGATTGGGGGAATCTAACTATCACAAGTCAGTAATAAATTACCGACGCTTTATTGTAGGCAGGGATTAAGCCTAGAAACGCCATTTGTGTCATTATTACCAGTGAGTTAGAAGGAGTGGGCAATGGCGCCTAACCAGTCAGACATAGAGAATCTTCTGCACGAATCCAGAAGCTTTCCCCCTGCCCCTGCGTTTGCCCAGCAAGCAGTTGCCAAGGCAGATCTATACGACCAGGCAGCAAAAGACCGCCTGGGCTTTTGGGCGGGCAAGGCCCGTGAGCTGCATTGGCACAAACCCTTCACCAAGACCTTAGATTTCTCGAATCCCCCATTTGCCAAGTGGTTTGAAGATGGCGAAATAAACGTTTGCTATAACGCCCTAGATAGGCACGTTATTGCCGGTAAGGGTGACAAGGTTGCTCTTTACTTCGAAGGCGAGTCTGGCGACAGCTCGGAATACACCTATTTCCAGCTGCTAACCGAGGTCAAAAAGGCAGCCAACGCTTTCAAGGCACTAGGAGTCACCAAAGGTGACCGCGTTGCTATTTACATGCCACTGGTTCCAGAGGCGGTAATCGCTATGTTGGCAACTGTTCGGCTTGGTGCTATTCACTCGGTTATCTTCGGAGGCTTCTCAGCCGAGTCGCTAAGAAGTCGCATCAACGACGCTGAAGCCAAGCTCGTTGTGACCGCTGACGGTGGAAATAGAAAAGGTAAAGTCTTGCCTCTAAAGCCAGCCGTTGATGAGGCAATTGCCGATGGCGCCTGCCCGAGTGTTGAGCACGTAGTTGTGCTAAGACGCGGTGGCAACGAAGTTGCCTGGAATTCAAAAACAGACCTGTGGTGGGAGGACGTTTTCGGTAGCGCTTCCGATCAGCACGAGGCCGAAGGCTTTGAGGCTGAAAACCCGTTGTTTATTTTGTACACATCAGGAACCACCGGGAAGCCAAAGGGAATCTTGCACACCTCAGGTGGTTACCTAACCCAGGCGGCTTTTACCCACAAAGCCCTCTTTGACGTTCATCCAGAAACTGATATCTACTGGTGTACGGCAGATGTGGGTTGGATCACTGGACACTCTTATGTGGTCTATGGGCCACTAACAAATGGTGTCAGCCAGGTCATATATGAAGGTACTCCCGACACCCCAGACTGGGGTCGCTGGTGGCAGATCATTGAGAAATACAAGGTCAGCATTTTCTACACGGCCCCAACCGCTATCCGCACCTTCATGAAGCACGGCCGGGAGATTCCAGACAAGTACGACCTAAGCTCGCTGAGAGTTCTTGGCTCTGTTGGAGAGCCCATAAACCCAGAAGCCTGGATGTGGTACCGCGAAGCAATTGGAAGAAACAACTGCCCAATTGTTGACACCTGGTGGCAGACCGAAACTGGTGCCATCATGATCTCCGCTCTGCCTGGAGTTACAGCTACCAAGCCAGGTTCCGCTCAAGTTCCAGTTCCTGGAATCAGCTTTGAGGTTGTAAACGAAGCAGGAGAAAAGATTACCTCCGGCGGAGGTTACCTAACCTTGACGCAGCCTTGGCCTTCAATGCTTCGTGGCATCTGGAAAGACCCAGATCGCTTTATCGAAACATACTGGTCGCAATACCCTGGCAAATATTTTGCAGGTGATGGTGCAATGCTCGATGCCGATGGTGACATTTGGATTCTTGGTCGAGTGGACGATGTGATGAACGTTTCGGGTCACAGGCTGTCAACTTCTGAGATTGAGTCAGCTTTGGTTTCTCATCCATTCGTTGCCGAGGCTGCAGTTGTTGGTGCAAGCGATGAAACAACTGGTCAAGCCGTTGTTGCCTTTGTGATTTTGAGAGCAGATCAAGTTGCCATTGCGGGGACTGAATCGGAAGTTGCAACAGTACTGCGCGAACATGTTTCAAAAGTGATTGGACCTATTGCCAAGCCAAGACAAATCATGGTGGTAGCGGAGCTTCCAAAGACCAGGTCTGGAAAGATTATGCGAAGACTGCTTAGGGATGTTGCCGAAGGAAGACAGATTGGCGATGTCACGACTCTGGCAGATACTTCCGTGATGAGTGTCATCGACGGAAAGTTTCACAGCTAAACCTCGACGATTAGCTCAATTTCTACTGGAGCATCTAAAGGAAGCACGGCTACCCCAACTGCGCTTCTAGCGTGGATGCCTTTGTCGCCAAACACTGCACCCAGAAATTCGCTTGCGCCATTGACTACGCCTGGCTGTCCAGAAAACTCAGGGGTTGAGGATACAAATCCGACTACTTTAACTATCCGCTTGATCTTGTCCAGATCTCCGATAACGGTCTTCACTGCCGCGAGCGCGTTTAGAGCACACACAGTCGCTAGTTCTTTGGCTCGCTCAGGCGATACTGACCCGCCAACCTTGCCGGTTTCGGCCAAACTGCCTTCAATCATCGGCAGTTGGCCGGAAGTAAACACCAGATTTCCGGATTGGACGGCTGGAATGTAGGCGGCTAGTGGCTTAGCTGTTTCGGGCAGGGAAAAGCCTAATTCGATGATTTTCTGCTCGATTTGGGACATTTAGCTCACCGGGCGCTTGAAGTATGCAACCAAGCCACCTTCTGGGCCAGTCACGATTTGGACCAATTCCCAGCCCTCGGAGCCCCAGTTATTCAGGATTTGAGTGGTGTTATGGATGATTAGGGGGGTTGTGATGTACTCCCACTTTTGCATGGTCAGCCTGCTCTCAGGGTTTGATAGTAACCTTAAGTCTATTCTCATGAAAGGTGTGGCTTACCCCATGCGCAAATTAATCGGAAGACTTTTTGGCCTGAGCGCTATTGCCGGCCTACTGACTTTCGCACTTATTACTCCCGTTGCCGCAGTAGCTGGTTATGCAGCATCGGCTGGAGTAGTCGCTTTTGAGGGCCTGCCTGAATACATCAAGCCAGTAAACGCCTCCCAGACCTCCACTTTGTATGGAAACCTCGAGGGCGAGCCAGTTGCCCTGGCCAGTTTCTACCACGAGAACCGAGTCTCCATCGATTACGAGGACATGAGTCCGAACATTCTTAATGCCGTAATTGCCACCGAAGACCCTAGGTTCTTCCAGCACGGTGGTGTCGACATCTTGGCTCTTATTCGGGCAACCCTTGGGGTGGCAACCAGTGGTCTATCGGGTCCTGGTGGTTCAACAATCACGATGCAGTACGTCAAAAACACCCTGGTTGAGGCAGCTAACCTAGCCGGCGATGAGGCTGGAATCGAAGCTGCTACCGTAACCACGATTGACCGAAAGATTCGTGAGATCCGGTTGGCCATCGCCCTAGAATCTGTATCGTCCAAAAAAGACATTCTGGCTGGCTACCTGAACCTGTCATTCTTTGGTAACCAGATCAACGGCATTGAGTCCGCTTCCAACTACTACTTCGGCACAACAGCAAAGGAACTTACTGTTCCGCAAGCAGCTCTATTGACTGCGATGCTTCGTGCACCAAACTCCTATAAGCCTGACGTAGCCGAGAACCTACCTGACGCCAAGATTCGTCGAGACTATGTAATCAACAACATGCGCGACGAGGGTTACATCACCGGAGCCGAAGCGGAAGCATACAAAGCCGAGCCAATCACTCCAAAAATTACTCCAACCGACACCGGTTGTGAAGCAAACCAGCAGACCGCTTACTTCTGCGACTACGTAGTTTGGGTAGTTAGAAACTCTGATGAGTTTGGCCCAACCCCTGAAGACCGTGAAGTTATGCTTCGCCGTGGGGGTCTAGAGATTTACTCAACCATGGATCTAGATCTTCAAAACCTTACCGATGACGTCGTAAAGGCAGAAATGCCTATGGACAACCGTTGGGAACTTGGAGCCGCTTCAACATCGGTTGAGGTGGGAACCGGACGAATTCTTTCGATGAGTCAGAACCGAACGTTTGATCAAAATGTGGATGAGGATCCAACCACAACAAGCGTGAACTACTCCACCGACAAGGCTTTTGGTGGATCATCTGGATTCCAGACTGGATCCACATACAAGATCTTCGTTCTTGCTGACTGGCTTACCAAGGGTTACCTATTGGGTGACAAAGTTGATGCCAGAAACCGCATCTGGGATGCCGCGGAATTTAAGGCAAGCTGTGGTGGCCTTGGCGGAACCTGGGAGCCTGCCAACTCAGACAATGGAATCTTTACCAACGTGGATATTGTTACCGCCACCGCAAGCTCCATCAACACAGCCTTTGTAAACATGGCAGCCCAACTGGATCTTTGTGAGATTAGGGATATAGCCGAGAGTATGGGCGTTGGGCGTGCCGATGGCAATGAGCTTTCCTATGTTCCGTCTTCGGTTCTTGGAACCAACGAGCTTTCACCGCTTTCCATGGCTGGCGCTATGGCCACCTTTGCCAACGGCGGTATCTTCTGCAGCCTGATTGCTATAGACAAAGTGATTGTTAGATCTACCGGCGAAGAGATGGACGTTCCAAAGTCTGAGTGCTCAAGAGCAATTAGTGCCGAAGTGGCAGCAGCTGCAACTTACGCTTTCCAGGCAGTTATTTCTGGCGGAACCGCCACTAGATCAAGAACTGATGACGACACCGACATCGCCGGGAAAACCGGAAGTACGGACAAATACGTCCAGACCTGGATGACCGGATACTCCACCGAGGTTGCAACTGCAACCTGGGTTGGAAACGTAGTTGGTAAAACTTCGGTAACTGGAACATCAGTTAATGGTGTCAACGGAGGCTCCGTAAGACATGAGATCTGGAGAAAGATCATGGAGCGGGCCAATGAGCTTTACGAGGGTGGCTCATTCAGTGGTCCGCCTTCGATGTATCTTGGCGCGACCAGTGTGACCATGCCTGACGTGAATGCTCTTCCACCAGATGTTGCAGAGCAGTTGATTCGAAGTGCTGGATTGTCTGCTCAGGTGTCTGATGTAACGGTTGCGTCTGCTAACCCAATTGGAACGATTGGTTCTGCCGATTTCGCCGCTGGATCTTCGGTGCCTAGAGGAACTCTGGTGAACATCTTTATTAGCCGCGGTGGCACAGTTGCTGTCCCCGATGTTGCCGGGCTTAGCGTCACCGACGCCAAGGCAAAACTTCTTGCTGCCGGATTTGCTGCGGTTAGCGAACCGCAGCCAAGTCAGTCTCAGTTCTTCGCTAACTCCTCAACTGTTCCCGCAGGAAACGTAATTGGAACAAGTCCACCAGCAGGTACGCAGGCTGAGGTGCTTGGAGCTATTTTGTTGATTATCAGCAAGGGTCCGTAACCTGGAAATTCTTGTGCTCTTTATTGCAGCATTGGCAATCTGGGCAGTGTTGATTGAACGGCAGCTGTTTGTTGTAAGGCAAGAATCAATCAAGGTTCTACCTAAAGGAAGCGATAGCTTTGCGGTTCTACAAATTGGAGATGTCCATTTAGCCCCTTGGCAACGATCAAAGCAACGGTTCATCAAAGGACTTACCAAGCACAAAATTGACCTAGTAGTAAACACCGGAGATAACTTGGGTCACACCAAGGCAATACCTGCGTTGCTTGAGTGCCTAGAGCCACTTCTTCAAAAACCCGGGGTTTTTGTAAATGGCTCAAATGATTACTACGCACCGGTGCCAAAAAACCCGATCAGCTACATCTTTCACGCCTCTGAGACCCCCAAGTCCCAAAGACTAGAGACCACCAAGATGACCGATGCCTTCGAGCAAGCAGGCTGGGTCAATCTAAACAATCAAAGTGCTGACATAGAAGTTGCAGGAAGTAGCATCCGATTTATAGGGGTTGATGACTACCACATCGGAAAAGGCGACCTATCGAAACTTGCAGCTAGTCAGGCATTCACAATTGGAGTCACTCATGCTCCATACCTTGAAGTGCTTAGAGGGCTAACTTTGCGAGGAGCAGAGTTGATCTTTGCTGGCCACACCCATGGTGGTCAGGTGAGAGTTCCCTTTATTGGAGCCCTAACAACAAATAGCGATTTGCCAAACAAATTTGCCAGAGGAACTTCCGGGTGGAGTTTCGAAGGAATGAATTCAATTCTTAGCGTGGTAGCTGGATTGGGAAACTCAATTTATGCACCAGTGAGATTTTTTTGCAGACCAGAAGTAAGGCTAATTACACTTCTAGAAGTTGATTAGTCGGACTTTTACTAGTCAGACTTTGCCCAGGCATCAGGCCCGAGCACAATAAAGTCACCGGTTGAATTTTCGCATCGAGCAGTTTCACCCTCAACGAAGCAACTGAAACCAAAAGCAGTTATTTGCTCGCCATCAGCAAGGGATGGTGAGGTTGATGCGTCAGAGTATGGCGAGTTAGCGCAAGTGAAATCTGCTGTTTTCTCGCCCGCAACTGCAGACCCAAGAAGTTTGATTTGGTTTCCGTATGTGAAGCTGCAGTCTGCAGGAATTGGAAGTGGTTCGTAACGAACTTCGGTTTCCTTGTGTTCACAAATTGCCATGTCGTCAAATTCGCTTATTGCGCACCAGGTTGGGCCATCGCCCACTTTGAAAATGACATCCCTGTACTCCCCATACTCAACAAGGAATAGGTCTGAATCCACCTCAACAACGTCTGCCGGAGCCTCTTGAGGAATGAGGGATTGATCAATTGTTGGCAATGGCTCCGAACCGCCGTCTACGTCACCCGGTGTGGTCTCAGCGGTGCAGCCGGTAAGGCTTAGTGCAAGCACCAGTAGCGCGCTTGAAAATACTTTGTTCCCCATGCCTTAAGGATAGCTACTGGGCCTCAACTAATTTGCCACATCCACGCCGTGGTTTATCTCGGCTTGATTAAGTCTTGGAACTCAAAATTCCTTGGCGACCAACTCGGCAATCTCGTAAGTATTTAAGGCAGCACCTTTTCGAAGGTTGTCCCCCACGACAAACAGGTCGATTGAGTTAGCAAAGTCCAAAGGTTGCCTTATCCTTCCAACAAATGTTGGATCCTGGCCCGCAACGTGATTCGGAGTCGGGTAAACGCCGTTTTCAGGGTCGTCCATGAGCACAACCGAAGCAGACGCCTCGAGCTCGGCCCGAACCTCGGCGACCGTCAAAGCATTAGCGAAGGTGGCATGAACTGCAAGCGAGTGGGAAACCTGAACTGGAACCCGAACGCAGGTTGCTGCAACCTTTAGATCCCCTATTCCTAGAATCTTTCTCGACTCGTCTCGAACTTTCATCTCTTCAGATGAGTGTCCTCCGGCCTTCAAGGATCCCGCCATAGGAATAACGTTTAGGGCAATCGGAACAGACCAGATCGAATCCGACTGGTTCATGCCGGCTGATTCCAAAAGGTTGGCGACATCGCCACTTCTGGTTCCAGCCAGTGGATCGGAAACCACGGCTGCCAGCTCTTTTTGAAGCTGAGTTATTCCAGCAGCTCCCGCTCCAGAAACTGCCTGGTAGCTAGCGACCACTAGCTCGGTTAGCTGCCACTTGGCATGCAGAGCGCCAAGGGCGGCCATCATGGTCAAAGTTGTGCAGTTGGGGTTAGAAATAATTCCAAGCGGTCGATTCTTGGTTTGCTCAGGATTGACTTCTGGAACAACCAGTGGAACCTGGTCGTTCATCCTAAAGGCCGCAGAGTTATCAACAACCACTGCTCCGCGTTCAACAGCAACTGGCGCCCAAACCTTGGCAACCTCATCTGGAACATCAAACATTGCAATGTCGATGCCCTCAAATGCTTCGGCAGAAAGCTCCACAACCGTAAGGTCTTCGCCGTGAACCTTTATCTTTTTTCCAGCAGAGTTTTTTGAAGCAATGAGTCGAATTTCTCCCCAAATGTTCTCACGCTCATTGATGATGGACACCATCACGGTTCCCACGGCACCGGTTGCGCCTACCAGTGCGAGGTTTGGTTTTCTAGACAAAGTTATCTACCTGTTCCAGCGTGGACAACAGCTTCGCTGTTGCCATCTAACCCAAAGGCACTGTGAACAATACGGGCAGCTTCAATCACCTGATCATTACGGGTGATAACCGAAATACGAATCTCGGAGGTTGAGATCATCTCGATGTTGATTCCTGCCTTGGCCAAAGCTCCGAACAATGTTGCAGAAACACCAGAGTGAGTTTTCATACCTGAGCCAACTACCGAAAGCTTTCCGATGGTCTCGTCAAATTGCAAAGACGCAAAACCCATGTTGGCTTTTTCAGACTCAAGGGCTTTAAGTGCCTTTTGAAGATCTTCTGCCAGAAGAGTAAAAGAAATATCGCTTAGCTTGGTATTTGAAACAGCCACGTTTTGGACAATCATGTCGATGTTGATACCGGCTTTGGCTACCACGGTGAATAGTTCAGCTGCCTTACCAGGAACGTCTGGAATACCCACCACGGTGATTTTGGCTTGGCTCTGATCGACCGCAACGCCTGCGACTATTGACTCTTCCATGGTTTCTCCGCTCGAATAAATGGTAGTGCCGGGGGTGTCAGTAAAAGTTGATCGAACCCGAAGATTCACCTTATGCCTACGGGCAAATTCCACGGCCCTGATATACAAAATCTTGGCCCCAGCAGCAGCTAGCTCCAACATGGACTCAATGTCTATTGAGTCCATCTTCTTGGCCAGTGGCACAGACCTAGGATCAGCGGTGTAAACACCATCGACATCGCTATAGATCTCACAAACATCGGCTTTCAGGCCGGCAGCCAACGCAACCGCGGTGGTGTCAGAGCCACCGCGACCTAAGGTTGTGATGTCACCGCTGGTTGGGTCAAAACCTTGGAATCCTGCCACGATGGCAATTTCACCTTTATCTATGGCTTCTTGGACTCGGTCCGGTGTTACCTCAGCAATGCGAGCATTTCCATAGGTTGAGTCGGTGATGATTCCAGCCTGTAATCCTGAAAAGGATCTAGATTTTTCACCCATGGCATTGATTGCCATAGATAAAAGTGCAACAGAGATGCGCTCACCTGCGGTGAGCAGCATGTCTAGTTCTCTTGGGGTGTCCTGAGGGTTGTCGGTTACGTTGTTAGCAAGTTCTAAAAGGTCATCGGTGGTATCTCCCATGGCTGACACAACAACCACCACCTGGTTGCCGGCACGGTGAGTTTCAATAACCCTCTTGGCAACTAGTTTGATTTTTTCAGCATCGCCCACGGATGATCCGCCGAACTTCTGAACAATCAGTGCCAACGGATGCTCCTGGGGTTTTTGGGGGAGATTACCTCGAACGGTGAGGTAAGAATCCAAGTCTAGCTGACAGTCCTTCGGCCCTCAAAGGCTCGACCCAGAGTAATCTC
>JBIIXH010000087.1:0-4441 GCA_044338475.1 Rhodoluna sp. | reverse complement strand
TCAGGACCTGCGAACGCAAGGCTGATCTGGTCTCTTGCTTTGGTGAACTTATGAGATCGCATACCTCCAGTGGCACGCCCCTTCTTTGGGAACTCGTCAATCTTTGAGACCTTGAAGGCGCCTGGGTCGGTTCCAGGAAGTGACTTGGAGCTGTTGGCAATTGTGAAGACAATGTTCTTTGCTTTGGGCTTTAGGACGCCAAAGAAAACAACATCGGATTCGGTTTTGATGCCTGCCATCCCTGCACCGTTTCTACCTTGCGGACGGACGGTCTTGGCATCGAAGCGCAACAATTGAGCGTCTTGGGTGATGAAAACCAGCTCATCATTTTCTTCCGACAGTGCCGCCCCTACAACTTTGTCGCCTGGCTTTAGGTTGATGCATTCGAAATCAGATTTCTGTGGGAAATCAGGAAGAACTCGCTTTACTGTGCCGTTCTTAGTTCCAATTGCGACGATGCTCTTATCGTCTACTGGGATGACAGCTATTACCTTTTCTTTCTTGCCGATTCCTAGAAACTCCGAAGCCAGTGGCCCTGGGTTTTGGGCACCGTAGTCACCCACAGGAATGTCTCCGATGTGAGTTCGAAGCATTCTTCCAAGATCGGTGATGAAGACAACGTCCGAGCGGGTAGTGGAAGCAAACCAGTTTCTGATTCCTAGCTTTCTAGATACCGGCGGTTCTGAGCTTTCTGCTCGGAAAACTCGACCGTTGGATGTGAGGGTGATGGCTGTAGGGGAGTCAGTTAGCTGTGCAGAAACTTGTTCCTTACCACTGGAAACCGGCGCAGCGGTTTCCTCAGCCTGGATAGATGTCCTACGGTCATCGCCATAGTTGGTAGCAACCTCCTGTAACTCTGTTGCTACAAGTTCCTTCAAGATCGCGTCCGATGCGAGAATCTTCTTTAGTTCGTCGATCTCTTTCTTCAGCTGCTTTTTCTCGGTGTCTAATTCAAGCTTGGAGAACTTTGTAAGTCTTCTTAGGCGTAGTTCCAGGATGTATTCGGCTTGAATGTCAGAGAGCTTGAATTTTTTCATTAGCTTGGTCTTTGCCTCTTGCACTTCTTCTGAGGCCCTAATGATCTTGATCACCTCGTCAATGGCGACAATTGCTAGAAGCATTCCCTCAACTAGATGTAATCTCGCTTGGCGCTTGCCAAGGCGATTCTCGCTGCGTCTTTTGGTAACAACAATGCGGTGTGCCAGATATACGCCTAGCAGGTCTCTAAGTCCCAGAGTCTGAGGTTGGCCTTCTACAAGAGCGACGTTGTTGATTCCGAAGCTATCTTCCATTGGGGTGTATCGGTAAAGAAGGTCTAGCACCACCTGAGGATCAAAGCCAGTTTTCAGCTCAATGATGAGCTTGAGCCCGTTACTGCGATCAGTTAGGTCAATAACGTCCGATATCCCTTGGAGCTTTTTGCTGTTCACGCCCTCTTTGATCTTCTCGATGACTTTCTCGGGGCCAATGAGATAGGGCAGCTCAGTAACAACTAAGCCCATCTTTCTAGGAGCAACGCTCTCAACCGAAACCTTGGCACGAGTCTTGAAGGACCCACGGCCGGTCTCATAGGCCTCAGCAATTCCCTCACCTGCGACGATGATTCCACCGTTTGGAAAATCAGGTGCCGGAACAATCTTCATTAGGTCTTTGAGCGTGCTTTTTGGATTCTTTAGAAGGTGAATTGCTGCCTTTATGACCTCGCGCATGTTGTGAGGAGGCATGTTGGTTGCCATTCCGACCGCAATACCAGACGCTCCATTGACTAGAAGGTTCGGGAAGGCAGCTGGCAAAACCTCCGGCTCTGAGAGTTGTGCGTCATAATTTGGCTTGAAATCTACAACATCTTCGTTTAGACCCTCGTTCATCATCAGCGCTGCGGCTGAGAGTCTGACCTCTGTGTATCTTGCCGCTGCTGGCCCATCGTCCAGGCTCCCAAAGTTTCCGTGTCCGTCGATCAAAGGTGCACGTAGGGAAAAGGGTTGGGCCATACGAACCAATGCATCGTAGATTGCACTGTCTCCGTGTGGGTGCAGCTTTCCCATAACCTCGCCGGTCACCCGAGCAGATTTCACGTGACCTTTGTCAGGACGCAGCCCCATCTCACCCATCTGATAAACGATGCGTCTATGGACAGGCTTTAGACCATCTCTGGCGTCTGGGAGAGCTCGAGAGTAAATGACCGAATAGGAATACTCGAGAAACGAATCCTGCATCTCCTTAGATAGGTCGATGTCGAAGATGCGCTCCGGAACTACTTCAATAGGGTCTTTGGCCATGGTCTTCCTGTTGCTGTGGCAAACTTAGCTTCGATGCTACCTTCTGTTCCTAAATCAATTGGGAGGCTTTCCGACGCCTACCTGAGCGCATATCTCGCTCTTGGAACATCCGATAACCCACTAAAGCTGCCAGTTCGAAAAAGCTACTTGTTTATCCTGGTCGATGGGCTGGGGGTCTCAAACATCAAAAGCGCTAGCGGCCACGCCAGCTTTCTCAATCAGAAACTGAAATCGTCCAAGTCATTGTTTGCGGGCTTTCCAGCAACCACCACATCTAGCCTTACTTCACTCGCGACGGGAATTGGCAATGGCGGCCATGCTGTCCTGGGCCACCGCGTTTACGATCGATCGCTGAAGCAAAACATCAACTTCCTCAACGATCTCGGGGGAGAGTTAGATCCACGAAAGTATCAAAATCTTGAAACCGTTTCAGAGTCGGCTAGTAGGGCGGGTGTTTTGGTTTCAACCATCGGACCTTCGGAATACGACGGTTCTGGATTCACTATGGCAACCATGCCAAATGCAAAGTACATTGCAGCTTCGAGTTTTGAAGAACGATTCAAGGCAGCGCAAAGGGCCCTTGCTGTTCCAAACAGTCTGACCTATTTGTATGTTCCTGAGCTAGATCAGCTGGCGCACCGTTTTGGCTCAAGCTCCACAACCTGGCTAAATACCATAGAAGAGCTAGACACCGAGTTGGCGAAATTTAGCAGAACTATCTCTTCAAGTTCAGGGGTGATCCTTACCGCAGATCATGGAATTATCGATGTCTCAGTTCAGAGACACATCTATCTCGACGAACACGAATGCTTTACTGACCTCGAGCAAATAGGAGGTGATCCGAGAGTTGCGTTTCTTTACTTCCCTCTTGGCACCAATCTTGTTTCAAAGCGTGCACAGATCCAAGACGCAATTGGAAATATTTGCGAGGTGGCAACAGTTGCCGAGTTAGTCGAAGCGGGTTGGTTACAAGAACTCTCAAGTCAGGCCAAAGATGTCGCACCGGATTTGGTGCTGCTTCCAATCTCTGATCGAGTGGTTTACCATCGCGGTTTTGCTAAGGCCAGATCACTTTTAATGATTGGCCAGCACGGGGGAATGAATCAAGCTGAGTGGGAAGTCCCACTTATAGTTTTCTAGTCTTCAGTCTTAGTTCCAAAGACAATCTCATCCCAGCTCGGGATAGAGGCCCTTCCTTTTTTTGGTGGCGGTGTGCCCTCGGTTGAGGTCATTGGGTCCGGCTGGATGGCCTCAATAATTTCCTCTGGCTCCTCTATGTCTGGAACCACGGATAGGAAATCGGTGTGAGGGACATCTGACTCTTCTTCGGTTTGCTCGCGCTCGTTGCGTTTTTTCCGAAGAGCCTCTAGAAGATCTGCAGTGTCTGATAACTGAGAGCTGGAGGACGATTCGACTGGTGTAACAGGAGGCGGCTCTCGAACTATTTCAACTGTGTCAGCCAAAGATGGCACGAACTCAGTTGCAGCAGTTTGCACGGGGCGCAGTCTCGTTGCTGGGGCAGCTAACTTGTCACCGGATGACAGTGAAATTGCAGTCTCGTTCTCTGGAATTAGTGCCAGCCGCTTGGGATCGTAAATCCAGGTGGCTTTTTTCTGGGAGCCGTCTAGTTCAAACTCGCAGTAGATGTAGAAGCCGTGCTCGGGGGCTTTCATTGCGGACCACTTTTCGATACCAGCCCCGCTTGCAGCTAATCGAGACTTGATAATCTCTCCGAATTCCCGGGTCGTGGGATTTGTGAATCGGTCACCTGGAACTTCCAGCCTTACCGTCAGTGCGTTCAGAACCGCGTGATTTAGTTCATCCAAGACGGGCTGGGCAAATTTCATAACATAGTCAACTGGCGCACCGCTGGCTTGGACTATCTCCTCGATGCTCCGGCCCACTCGGATCTCCTCTTGGATTTCTCGAGGAGTTAGTTTCGGCTGATCCAGCATCTGAGCCGATTCACTTCTGATAGCCCTTCTGATGGATTCATCGAGTAATAGGCGAAATCTCTGCCCGTCTGCGTCTTCCAGCAGTAAGAAATCGCCGTCTGAGCCTAGGAACCTGATGTCTTTCATGAGTGCATTCTCTCCTGACTATGAGTTTGCCAGCAAGGCTCGGCACAAGGCGCAAAAACACGGCAAATTCTAAGGAAAATA
>JBIIXH010000086.1:0-4453 GCA_044338475.1 Rhodoluna sp. | reverse complement strand
CAAAAGCCGGGTAGGGCGACTGAGGAAACCCTAGCCGGGGTGTTGTCGGCAATCAAGAGGCTCTCAAGAGACTCCCCTAATCCCCTTCCCTCCAAGGCCGCCCTAAGGGATTTGGTAATCCAAGTCGGATGCGAGTAGACAACAGATAGAACCTCGTCTCTGTTGTCTATAGATGCAGTAACTCTTTCGATCCAAACATCCCGGGTGGCCTCTGATACCCGCCGTAGAACTGCATTCACGAACCCCACAGAGGATTTTGGAGCCTTTGACTTAGCAAGATTTACTGATTCATTGATTGCGGCATGAGCGGGGACTCTCATGCCAAGTAGCTGATGAGAACCAAGAAGCAATATCAACAAGACGTTCTGGTCTATTGCAGTGATTTTTCTAGAAGATGCGCTCTCTATAACTCTCTCGTACAGCAATCTGTTGCGTAGTGTTCCAAAGGAAAGCTCTTGAATGAACCCGGCATCCCGGGAGTCTACTTTGGCATCAGCTAAAAGCTTTGGAAGCAGCAAGTTGGCATACGAGTCGTCTTGCTCAACTCTCCTCAGGAGCTCGAAAGCGACATCGCGCACTAGGAGATCTCTAGACTCTCGAGATGTAATCCTCTAAACCAGTCGGCACCAGACATCACGTTCTTACCAGCTGGCTGTACCTGTTCTAGAACTAGAGAGCCTAGCTGGCATCCAACAACTAGCTCCTTCGAAATGACCTGAGCCTTGCATGCTGGATTCTGATCTCCGATCGCCCTAGCGCTCAATACTCTTACGTTGACGCCGTTTACCTCAAACCAAGCCATAGGTTCAGGGTGCATGGCCCTGACCTTGTTATGCAAACTTTCAGCGCTGGAATTGAAGTCAAGACGAGCAAGAGATCTTGTTGGCTTGAACGCGGCAACCGAAGCTGCTGCATTTGGTTGTGCGACAGCTGAAAGAATCGACTCTTCACCATTTCGCAAGATATCTTGCAATAGTTTCGAACCAGCGTCAGTGAGCCTTGCAAGCAAGGTTCCTGCATTATCGCCTCGATTGATTCCAATCTCTACTTGACTAACGATTGGTCCCGTGTCTATGCCTTCGTCAAGCCGAAAAACCGTAACGCCTGTTGTTGAAGAGCCTTTGAGTAACGCGTGCTGCACGGGAGCAGGTCCAGGTAACTCAGGCAAGAGCGAGTAGTGCAGATTTACCCAACCAAGTCTCGGAGCCGCTAGTGCATCGGCTCGGAAAATCGTTCCATAAGCGACAACCACACCCAGATCGGCACCGAGTTCTTGCATCCATGCGAGCGTTCCCTCATCCATAACATTGGACTTTCGAATACCAAGTCCTAACTGCTCAGCCATCCTGCCAACAGGGCTTGCAGACAATTCTTTAGCTTTGCCAACTCTTGCGTCTTTCCGAGTTAGGACGCCAACTATATTGATTCCAGCAGCGTGCAGCTCTGCGAGCGTTGTCGCGGCGTTTTCCGGGGTTCCGGCAAAAACCACTCTTAGAACTTTGGTCATGCTAAACAATATCTCCATCGCTCATTCGAATCTTTAGTGCCCTCATCGATCGTCCAGAAGCTGCAACAACAGACTTGCCCTTTGAAAGACGAATCGCCTCACCGCGCAAGAACCTTGCCACCTCAACGGTATCCGAGTAGTTGTACTTGACAATCAGTCGCCACTCTGAGAACTCCCCTGTCTTCGTGTATGGCGCGGGTCCTAGCGCGATAATTTTTCCCTGTGAATTCAAGGATGCAGCGAGCTCCACTAACAAGGCCTGGCTGCCAGAGACACTTCCCAACCTGAGTGCCGGAGGTAGCATCAGCTCACGTCTTGAAGACAGCTCTTCTGAGGCAATTTCTGTCTGCTGCCAGAGGCAGAATTTCTGCGCCAAGACTCCGGCCACCCCAACTAGAACCGCCTCTCCGTTTATCGAAAGTTTCGAAATCGCATTAGACCAAACCCGAATCGCCTCCTCGGTTGCCCTTAGGTGTTGCCTGGAAAGTGTTGTTTTCGCATCGAGAATGATCACAGTACTGTACCCGCCTTTAACGAAGGGCTCGCTTCCAGCAGTTGCGATCACTAGGTTGCTGCCGGGTTTTACTGTCAGGATCTTGTTCTCACCTGTCGACTCCACAACTATTGAGCCCGGGAAGGACTTGCCCAGCTCAGAAGCGGTCCTCGAGGAACCTGCTCTGCCTTTACCGAATTCAGAGGACCCGCAACTGCACCTCGACGCCGGAGAGAGGGCATTGCACCAACGACACTTTCTAACTCCCTTGCCATCCACCCAGACGGGACCAGCGCATATTGAACAGGAAAGTTTCTCATCGCAGGCAGTGCAAAAAAGAGCGGTCGACTCGCCCTTGGAAGCAACCTGAACTAGAACAGAACCCGACTCTAGTCCTTGCTTAATTGCCTTGAATGCATGCGAATCGACCCGAAAGCCAGGTTCGGAAACCGAAATCTTAGGTCTGGGGAAAGGTTGCGATGAATCGAGAACGTAACCGGTTTCAACTAAACGCTGGACATCCGTTGACCTTGAGTGAGATAAGAATACAAGTGAGCATTTTTGAATACTTTGACGAACTAAAGCCGAGTCTCTCGCGTTCAAGTAAGGTGCCGCTTTGTCCGTGAAGCTGGCGTCCCCATCATCAAACATCGCGATTGTTCCGAGATTGTGTGCAGGAGCAAGAATTACCGACCGTGAACCGATAATCACACGAGGAGCTCGATCGAGAGCCCGGAGATAGCCTTCGTAAATCTTTGACTTTGCTTGATCCTGAGAATAGTTTGCAACGTGCTTGCCGAGCCCCGCAAAAGCAAGAGCAGCATGCAACACCTGTTGGTCTCGATAGTCAGGAACAGCGAGGATTGTTGACTTACCATTTCTGAGGTTTTCCCTCGCTATCACACACATAGTTCCCACCCAATGCGGAACACTGAGACCGGCATCGGATGATTCGATAGCGACATCTGCGGGCCTGGAAAGAACGGTATGGCGAGAATCAAACGCAATCAGGGCCTCTATGAAACTTGGGTCCATTGAGGTAGAAAACTTTTCGGAGTCTGCCAGAGACCCTGATTCAAAGGAATGAGCCTTGAAGGCTCTTGGCATGTGTGCTGGCACCGCTAGCTTCAGAATCTCGCCAACGGATGCTGCAGATCGTGCAGCAAGCTCTTTGACTAGTTCGACAAGAGAATAATCGAGCGATGGCTTGTCACCAATGACCTCTTGCACTTGCGCAAGTTGGCCCGCGAAGTTCGAGGATTCATCTATTTCAAAAATGAAACCTTCGAACACCTTGGAGCTCTTGCCGAATGGTACGAGAACCCGTGAACCGAGCTTTGCAACATCTACTAACGCCTGAGGGATTTCATAATCGAACAGCTTGTCAAGCTGCGGAAGATTAGAAACTACCGCGACTCTCGCAATGGCCGACATGGCTAAAGTTTCAGCGCTGAACGCAGTTCCTCAACTCGGTTCAACTTCTCCCACGTAAACTCAGGAAGCTCACGTCCAAAATGACCGTAGGCTGCTGTCTTTGAGTAAATTGGTCGCAATAGATCAAGGGACTCAACGATGGCGCGTGGTCTCAGATCAAAAATGTCCTTGATGGCCTTTTCGATCAAGCTAGTATCCACCTTCTCGGTTCCGAAAGTTTCTAGGTAGACACCGACAGGATTGGCCACACCAATTGCATAGGCCACCTGTACCTCAGCCCTATCAGCCGCACCGGAAGCGACAACGTTCTTGGCAACCCATCTCATCGCATACGCGGCAGAGCGATCTACCTTGGAAGGGTCCTTTCCGCTAAAAGCACCACCACCGTGCCTTGAAGCTCCCCCGTAGGTGTCTACGATGATCTTTCTTCCCGTTAGACCGGCATCACCCTGAGGTCCTCCAATAACAAACTTTCCAGTCGGGTTTATAAACAGCTTCACATTGGAAAAATCAAGACCTGAATCATTCAGGATGGGATTCACAACCTGGTCTCGGATTGCGGCATGGATCTCAGATTGCGAAACATCCTCATCGTGCTGAGAAGAAACAACGATGGCCTCAACTGTGCGTGGGGTTGAACCCTCGTATCCAATAGTTACCTGAGTCTTTCCATCGGGTCTAAGGAAGTCAACGACCCCGGTCTTTCTTACAGCAGACAGTTTCTCAGATAGCTTGTGTGCAATCGCTATTGCCGTTGGCATGTAATTGCTAGTTTCGTTGCTTGCGTAGCCAAACATCAAACCCTGGTCCCCAGCTCCTTGACTTTCGTAAGGATCCTTAGAGCCTCCATCACGCACCTCAAGACCAGAATCAACACCCTGAGCAATGTCAGGAGATTGCTGCCCGATTGAAACCGATACTCCACAGCTGGATCCGTCAAAGCCGATGCTTGACGAGTTATAGCCAATACCTAGAACGGTTTTACGCACAATCGCTGGAATCTCAACATAGCCTGTTGT
>JBIIXH010000085.1:0-4476 GCA_044338475.1 Rhodoluna sp. | reverse complement strand
AAGACGTGGCGTCCCTTGCTTCAATCGAAGCCACAACGAGGCACGATGTAAAAGCAGTTGAGTACTTTGTGAGAGACAAGCTAACCCAGCTTGGTCGCAAAGATCTTCACGAACTAACCCACTTCGCAGCTACCAGCGAAGACATCAACAATCTCTCCTACGCCCTAATTATCAAAGAGGCAGTGACCTCCGTTTGGTTGCCAAAAGCCAAGGCGGTTGTTCAAGAACTAACCCAGTTGGCGAAGACTTCCGCTGGAGTTTCGATGCTCTCTCGAACTCACGGCCAACCTGCGACTCCAACCACAATGGGTAAAGAAATTGCAGTCTTTGTTCACAGACTTCAAAGGCAAATAGCTCGCATCGAGAAATCCAGTTACCTAGGAAAGTTCTCCGGAGCCACCGGAACCTACTCGGCACACATGGTTGCCGTTCCGAATTTTGACTGGCAAGCTCTATCTAAAAAGTTTGTTGAATCCCTTGGCCTTGAATTCAACCCGCTAACCACCCAGATCGAATCGCACGACTGGCAAGCAGAGCTCTACCAGGCAGTTGCTCACTTCAACAGGATCCTTCACAACCTGACTACCGACATCTGGAGTTACATTTCCATTGGTTACTTCACCCAGATTCCAGTCAAGGGCGCAACAGGATCTTCGACCATGCCTCACAAGATCAACCCAATTAGGTTTGAAAATGCAGAAGCAAACCTAGAGCTATCCAACGCCGTACTTGACAGCCTGGCTCAGACTCTGGTGACCTCAAGAATGCAGCGAGACTTGTCTGACTCATCTGCCCAGAGAAACATAGGTGTTGGCTTTGGTCACTCACTAGTTGCTCTAGACAACATCCACAAAGGCCTAGGCGAAATCAAGGTGGCTGAAGCAGCCATCGCCGCTGACCTCGCCGATAACTGGGAAGTATTAGCTGAGGCTATCCAGACAGTTATTCGCGCCGATGTTGCTAGCGGTAAGTCCAACATCGAAAACCCTTACGAGCTTCTGAAGGACTTGAGTAGAGGAAAGCGACTAACTCGCGAAGATTTAGCAGATTTTGTTTTGAAGCTAGATATCCCTCAGGCCTCAAAGGATAGATTGTTGGCTTTATCCCCCAAGGATTACACCGGACTTGCTAAGAAACTAGCCGAGTCAATCTAGCGAAGAACTGGCTTATCCGGATCGTTGTTTTGCTCCGGAACCATTAGTGCCAAGGTGGCAATTCCAACCAGGGCAACAATGAATGTTATGCCCGCTGCAATAAGCGCTACGTCGACTTTTCGAATTCCAAAAAACACCAAAATGCCGACAAAAGCCGCCGCGACTGCAGACAGTGTCAAGAAAGTTGAAGCAGTTATTTTCTTAGGCATGTATCAAGCTTAAAGCTATTTTTGTGGTGTGAGAGCAGCGATCGCTAGATGCACACCACTGACAACTAAATAGGCACCAAAGAACCCAACTGCGCTCACGATATCCAACTGCGCAATCAAAAACAGCAGCCCTAGCGCAATCCCAAGACCGGCGCTAATCAAGCCATCTTTGCCTGCTCGCGAGCTAAAACCTGACCTATTAGCAAGATATAGCTCCATTGCAGCTTGGATTACCGCCCAACCAGCAACCAGATAAACAAAAGCCAAGCCTTGAGCAGTTGGGTCGGTCTGGGGAATAAAAGCCGCGAACAAACCAACAGCAAGTGCTATGACTGTAACCGGCAGTGATTGAACCGCCAAGTAGTTCTGTTTAGACCAGATCGTAGAAAGCAGATTGCCAACGGCTAGACCGATTCCAAAAAGTGCCAGAGCAAATAATCCTGTGCCAGCAGAATGAGATTGGGTGAAGGTTATAAAAAATCCAACCGCAACAAAAATTGTCGCTCTGACACCAAGAATCTTTTGCAATTCGGGTTTTAGGCCTTCATGTTTACAAAGCGTGAGTACTGACCCTGGAATGCAACGACCACGGTTCCGGTCGGACCGGATCTCTGCTTAGCTAAAATTAGGTCTGCTTCACCAGCTCTTGGATGCTCGCTGTCGCCGGCTGCTTCACGGTGGAGCAAAACAACGACGTCGGCGTCTTGTTCTAGCGATCCAGATTCGCGAAGGTGGGAAAGTTCTGGTTTCTTATCCTTGGTCTGCTCTGCCTGACGGTTTAGCTGTGACAGTGCGACAACTGGAATTCCAAGCTCTTTGGAAAGAAGCTTTAGTGCACGAGAGAACTCGCTAACTTCTTGCTGCCTGGATTCAACTTTCTTTCCAGAGGTAAGTAGCTGTAGGTAGTCAATGACAACCATCTTTAGTCCAACTCGCTGTGAGAGTCTTCGACACTTTGCGCGAATCTCGGCAAGTGTCATGTTCGGTGAGTCGTCGATGTAAAGCGGTGCGTCGTTAATGTTTCCACGAACCTGTGCCAACTTGGTCCAGTCGCTGTCTGCGATGTTTCCTTTACGCATCGATTGCAACGGAATCATGGATTCTGCAGAAAGCATTCTCATGGCAATTTCTGCGCGACCCATTTCAAGTGAGAAGAAGAGTGTCGGCTTGTTGGAATTGATTGCTGCGTTACGAGCAAGGTCAAGTGCGAAGGTTGACTTACCCATCGCAGGACGTGCAGCAACGATGATTAGTTGCCCTGGATGCAAACCGTTAGTTAGTGCGTCGAGCTCAGTGAATCCAGTTGGAACTCCAACTAGGTCTCCGTCTTTTGCAGCCGCAGCTTCAATTTCTAGAATCGCTAATTCAATCGAGTCGTTTAGTGCAACGTAGTCTTCACCGGAGCTTGTGCGAGTAACTGCGTAAACATCTTCCTGGGCTTTGTTTACTAGTGCCTCAACTTCACCCTCGTTGGCATAACCAAGTTGTGCAATTCTGGTTCCAACTTCTACCAGTCTTCGAAGTGTCGCTTTCTCCTGAACGATTTTTGCGTAGAAGGCAGCATTAGCTGCGGTTGGAACGGTGCTTGTGAGAGTGTGGAGGTAATCGGCGCCACCTGCGCGAACTAGGCTTCCGGTTTTTACCAATTGATCAGTCACGGTAATGACGTCGGTTGGTTCACCCATTCCGTACAGAGTTAGCAGAGCATCGAAAACAACCTCGTGTTTAGGTGCGTAGAAGTCATTACCGCGAACGTGTTCAAAAACTTCTGCGACTGCTTCTTGGGAAAGCAGCATGGCACCTAATGTGCTCTGCTCTGCTAGGAGATCGTGCGGTAAAACTCGGTCAGTTGATCTCGCGGGTTCTGGAGGAAGTACTGGTGCCAATGACATTTAGTAATCCTTCTTATGGGTAGGTAATTTCCTGAAAAAAGCTTGTGCTTACTGACTTGTCTAGCATCCACTACTGACACTGAGCTAGAAAGCCACGGTGTGGATAAAGCTGTGGACAAAACTGGGGAAACACTCTAATAACCAAGCATTTAATGTGGAAACTACTGTGGACAAAGAGCCCCTTAAATGTCTTAAATTAGGTCATTTACTGGCTTTAGGGTGTGGAAAACAATTTCCCGCAAAACTCTCAAGACTTGCCTGAGTGTTCGCTCTTGCTGGCTTTAGAGCGAGTTTCTAGTCCCAATTGCTTGGAGCTGGTTCTTTTCCTTTTGGTAAAGACGACGCTGCTGACCAATTAGCTACCCACTGGGGCAAAATCGGCGTTGGTCCATTCCAAGGGGTGTATTCCAGAATCTCCTTTGGTGTCACAATTCCGCGAGATCTTTTCAAGAATCTGATTCGAACCACTGCCCTGGCGTAGATTTCTTGGCCAACTACAAACCTTTGCTCGAAGTAAAAAGCTTCATCCGTCCAGCCAATAACTTTGGATTCTAAATCAAAGGTTTGCCACAACTGCAGTGACTTTCTAAACGTAATGTTCTCGGCAACAACCACTGGATACCAGCCAATTTTGTTCCACTTATTCCAAATGCCAGTTCTCTTGCCGTGGTCATAGCGACCCAGATCCATGATTGTCAGGAAAACTCCATTGTTCATGTGTGCGTAAATATCTAGATCCGTTGGCCAAACTCTGAAGCGGCGCTTGGCAACATCGTTGATGTTAATCTTTGTTCTAGTCCTCCAGCTCATCAGCTGGTAGATAACCCTAAGCCAAAGTTTCATTTACCAGATACTCACTCGCTTGGACTCTTCTAGCCAAAGCTTGTCAGAAGAACTTAACTCGAATGCCTCGTAGAAAGCATCAATGTTTCGAACAATCTGGTTACACCTAAACTCCGGTGGTGAGTGTGGGTCAGTAGCTAGTCGCTGCAGAACCATTTCATCGCGACCCTTGGTTCGCCAAGCCTGAGCCCAGGATAGAAACAGTCTTTGCTTTCCAGTTAGTCCGTCGATTGGCTCTGGTTCTTTTCCATCCAGCGACATTAGATATGCCTTGTATGCGATTCCAAGGCCACCAAGATCTCCGATGTTCTCTCCGATGGTGAGTTCGCCGTTTACCTTGTTGTCATCAGATAGTTGCTCGGGAGAGAGTTCATTGAA
>JBIIXH010000084.1:0-4551 GCA_044338475.1 Rhodoluna sp. | reverse complement strand
AAACGAGTAAGCAGAAGATACGTTTAGGTGAGTAAATGACATTGCTATCCAAATACTCGAAGGAGCTGCCAGCTATTGGTTTCTTCGGTGTGGATTAGCTCAAATTGTGCAGGGGAGGAGTTTTCTTTGCTGGCGCTTAGTCGCCACATCTCAAGCTCTAAAACCCCGGCTCCGATACCGCGCTGGGCTCTGGCAGATTCATCCCACCAGTTCTTTCTCGAAAACCAGCGAACTGGCTTAGTGATTACCTGATAGCTGCCATTTCGCCAGCTAAAGCCCACTGGCTCCCCGGCTTGGTTAGTTGCTACCTGGATTGACTCGTCTACCCTGATCATTTGATTGCCCCATAGTTTATTCGAACAAGTGTTCGAATAAATAGTGTATGGGTATCGGCCGACAATCAAAAATCGGCTTAGCAGAGGCCCAAATTAGGCCTTAGGGGAGTCCTCGGCAATCATCTTGTCGGCAGCCTTGGAGATCTTCTTCTTGGCAAAGTGAATCAAAATAATGAATAGGGCGATGATCCCCACAAAGATAAAGGCCCCAAATTTGAAGTTCGAGGCTACCTGTTCATAGCTGGCCCTAGCGATATAACCAATTGAGACGTAGACAGTAGCCCAGACGAAACAGGCGGCGAAGGTCCAGGAGATAAAGGTTTTGTACCTCATCTTGGTAGCACCTGCCACAACTGGAACCAGCGAGTGCAATACGGGTAAGAACCTTGAGATTGCTACCGCTGGACCACCCTGTTTTTCGACGAAGATGTCGGCTCGTTGCCAATTTTCCTCACCAAATCGCTGACCTAGCTTGGAAGCTCTAATTCGGTCCCCAAAGAGTCTTCCGATGAAAAACCCTATGGTCTCACCGATTAGCGAACCTAGTAAAACTGCACCAATTAGCCAAAAAAAGTCTGGAAGGTCAACGACTCCGGTAGATGCCACCAGCACAACGGTGTCCCCAGGCATTATTAAGCCAATAAACAAAGAAGTCTCGAGCATGATTGCGATTCCAGCAGCGACATTTCGCCACAGAGGATCAACGCCCTGGACTAATGCCAGTAACCAGTCGAGAGCTTCATTCACGCTGTTAATCCTGCCACAGAAAGGTTGGAATTCACTGCTCGGTTGCTTTAGTCAACCTGAGTGCTAAGAAGCTTCAACCGCTTGGTAAATGGCTCCAGCTGGGACGAAGTTGGTAGTTCAGCTGCCAATCCAACCCAGGAGGTAACCGGAACTATGCCATTTAGGGAACTCAGAGCCCAAATTGGAAGCTTGACTAACTCTTCGGATTTTACGTTCTCCACTCTGGTTTCAATGCCCATTTGACTGGCTATTTGAAACAGCTCTTGCCTGGTAATAGAAGGTAACCAATTGGTTTGATCATCTGAGGAGCAAAGAACGTTTCCTCGCCACCAGACCAGGGCACTTAGCGCTCCCTCTGCAACAAAACCTTTGGTATCGGTAATGACCGCTTCGGTAGCCCCATTCATGTTGGCATGACGCCTAAGCTGCTGACACAACGATAGGTCAGGGCCCTTAACTAATGGTGATTGCCTGGGATCCGCATCCGGGTATTGCCATAACACTATTGATTCCACTGGTGAGGGTGCTTCACGAAGTCTTAGGTGCAGTCGATCAGCGGGCTCTTGTTCACCGTGATACTCAATCCTTGGAAACCATCTGCCCTCGCGAGGTGTAAGCCGTCTTACCTCGGCGAAGAAACCAGCCAGTAGAGGTTCTTGATTTGGGTCTTCGGCAATCACCCAGGAAGCGAATCTGTCGAAGTGTGCCTGTAGAGATCTGACGGCACCGTTTTCAACTAACCAGGAGTCAGCAACCCTTAGCTGAACTTCGGGACCGGAAACAATAAGAGGCTTAAGCTCGGCATTTTCCAGGCGGTAAAAATCCCCCAGAACGCTCATCGATAACTCCTATAGGGCTTGGTCTAATCTATAGATTACGAGCTTTTCTTTCAGCCCAAATCAATCTCACACAAGGTGGCCATTTTGCGTCTAGAGCTAGCCAAGCTCCGTGGCTTCGTGAACCCAGCCGACATCTTTATCTCTATCCATAAAGATGACCCGAACACCTTCTGGCTGGATAGATCAACTCACCCAGACGAACCGGTATCCATAATCGGCTCCGCGGGTTCCACTCTTGCTCTAGGTAACAATCCGCTGGAAGCCATAAACATCCATCTGGCAAAAATAAAGAACTCAATCCAGAGCTATCCCGAAGCTGAAATCCCATTTAGTTTCAGGCCAGGGTTAGTTGGATATTTGGGCTACGAGATGCTCAAAGGCGCTCGCGAAATGGGTGAAAGTGCCGAGCTGATGATTGTTGATCGGGCGATGGTTTTTGATCACCGCGATCGTCACATGTATTTCATTGGGCTATTCGAAACCGAAGCAGAGTTTCAAAACTGGCACCGAGCTGCACTGCTTCGATTGACCCTGGTTGGTGGCGAGTTAGCTTCATACACCCAACGAACCAAAGAGCCCAAGATCTTATCGAGCAAGCTTCGCCATTCGCCAGATAAGTATCTTGAGCTAATCGATAAGTGCAAACAACACATCGCCTCGGGCGATGTCTATCAACTTTGCTTGACCAATCAGATTCTGATTGAGCATGACGCAGACCCGCTAAAGACGTTTTTGACTCTCAGGCAGCAAAACCCAGCTCCCTATGGGTGTTATGTCAAAGTCGGTAACCGCGAGATAGTCAGCTCCTCACCGGAACAGTTTCTAAAGGTTACCGCTGAGGGCAAAATCTCTAGCAAGCCCATCAAGGGAACTCGTCCGAGGTCCCAGGTTCCAGTTGAGGACGAGCTGCTTGCCAAAGAGCTTAGGGAAAATCAAAAAGAACAAGCCGAGAATCTAATGATTGTCGACCTTATGAGAAATGACCTAGGGCGAATCTGTGAGCCAGGCTCGGTCACTGTGGAAAAGCTCTTCGACGTCGAATCCTACGCAACCGTTCATCAGCTTGTTAGCACCGTGACTGGAACCTTGCGGCCAGGACAAAACGCTGTTACCGCATTGGAGGCTTGCTTTCCTGCAGGATCAATGACTGGAGCTCCCAAGATCAGGGCTATTGAGATTCTGGAAGATCTAGAAGCTGGCTCAAGGGGTGTTTACTCGGGCGCCATTGGTTATCTAGGTTTTGATGGCTCTGCTGATTTGGGAATGACAATCAGGACCTTAGTATTTGAAGGAAATGTAGCCAGCCTGGGGGTTGGTGGCGGAATAACTATTGATTCCAATCCGGAGCAGGAGCTTCAAGAAACTATGCTCAAAGCAGAAGCACTACTTCGAACCCTTGGAGGAACAAGTTGGAATCACTAGCCCTGGTTGTCACCATTATCTTTTTTGGCCTAATTGCAATAGGACTTGTTGGACCATTGCTTGCAATCTTGTTTAGAAAAAACAAAATTGGCAAGTACTGGGTGATTGGATTCCTTGGGCTGCTAGCAGGATTAACTGCTTTGGCTTGGCAGGGAAGTCCAGCCTTGGGCGCGATTCCTCTAATTGGTTTGGTTATTACGGCGGCTATTGCTTTTTGGCCCAAATCAAACAAGTAATTCTTTACTTGGCTATTGGTAGCCTTTACTAACAAGATCGCAAGTCAGCAGGAGAATTCAAGTGTCCACCGAGTCAGAGCAGTATGACGCTAAGGCGTTAGCCGACAAGTGGCTGCCTGTTTGGGATGAGCTAAAGCCCTTTGATTCAGGCAAAGCCGAGGACAAAAGACCTAAGAAGTATGTCTTGGACATGTTTCCCTACCCTTCTGGCGATCTTCACATGGGTCACGCCGAGGCTTACGCACTTGGCGATGTCATCGCTAGGTATTGGATTCAGCAGGGCTATAACGTCATGCACCCAATCGGTTGGGACTCATTTGGTCTGCCGGCTGAGAACGCCGCTATCAAGCGTGGCTTAGATCCAAGGGGTTGGACCTACGACAACATTGCTCAGCAAAAAGCTTCGATGAGAAGATACGCCTGCAGTTTTGACTGGGACAGAGTCCTCATAACCTCCGACCCGGAGTATTACAAGTGGAACCAGTGGCTGTTTCTAGAGTTTTACAAAAAAGGCCTCGCATACCGCAAGAACTCTAATGTGAACTGGTGTCCGTCTTGTCAGACAGTTCTTGCCAACGAGCAGGTAGTTCAAGGTCTTTGTGAGCGGTGCGACACTGCCGTTACTAAGAAAGCTTTGACTCAGTGGTATTTCAAGGTCACTGACTATGCCGACAGATTGCTTGATGATCTGGACACCCTAGAGGGAGCCTGGCCACAAAAAGTTCTTTCGATGCAGCGAAACTGGATCGGAAGATCCTATGGAGCGGTAGTCAAGTTTGAAATAGAGGGCAGGTCAGAACCTATCGAGGTTTACACCACAAGACCAGACACTCTATTTGGTGCAACTTTCATGGTGGTAGCAGCCGATTCAGATTTGGCCGCAGAACTTGCAGCGGGATCGAGTCCAGAAGTTCGCATGAAGTACCAAGACTTTTTGGAAGCCACCAAGAAAAGTAACGACATTGAAAGATT
>JBIIXH010000006.1:0-19530 GCA_044338475.1 Rhodoluna sp. | reverse complement strand
TAACAACGGCGAGGGTTCCTTTTAGGAGCCGTAATCGACGGGGTTTCTAAGGGCAAGTTCCCAGATCCTCGCGTTAAACGCTTGAGTAGAAAAAGATACAACAGGTCCTTTTTGGACTTGCCCAAACATGAAGGAAACTCAAAATGGCAGAAAACAAACTAGTAGCAGAGCTACGTACCAACTTTGGTAAGGGAGCAGCTAGAAAGCTTCGCGCCGCAGGAAAAACCCCAGCGGTTATCTACGGACACGGTTCAGACCCAAGGCACATCACCTTGCCTGCTCACGAGATCGCTCTTGTGCTTCGTCACAAGAACGCACTTATCGACCTAGACATCGCAGGATCAGCCCAGCTTGTTCTGGTGAAGTCAGCAACCAAAGATGTTGTTACCCAAGTAATTGAGCACATCGACTTGATGGAAATCAAGAAGGGTGAGCGTGTGCACGTAGAGGTTCCAGTTCACATTGTTGGTGAATCACTTTCTGGAACCACTATTGATCTAGAGCACAAGACCCTAAAGCTTGAGGTGGACGCAACTGCCATTCCTGAGTACGTAGAGGCTGTGTTCAACAAAGAAGGCGCAGGATTCCATCTAATGGCCAAGGACATCAAGATTCCGGCTGGAGCCAAGCTTGACCTAGAGCCAGAAGCACTAGTGGCATCCGTGATTATCACAGCAGCCGGCAAGAATGAAGAGCCAGCTGCAGCAGAAGCCGCAGCACCAGCAGCTGACGCCAAAGCACCGGAAGCTAAAGCTGAGTAACACCTTTTTAGTAGTTGGGCTCGGGAACCCCGGGTCCAACTACGCACTTAATCGCCATAACGTCGGTCAATTACTTGTGGACGTGCTGGCAGCTAGACACAGTGAATCCTTCAAGGCCCATAAGTCCAACTCATTGGTAGCGGAAGTAAAAATCATTGGTGGGCCGAAGCTAATTCTGGCTAAGCCGCTTTCTTTTATGAATCTTTCCGGTGGCCCTACCTCGTCACTGATGAGCTTTTACAAAATCGACCCCGAGAACTTAATTGTTGCCCATGACGAGCTAGACATACCACCAGCAACTTTTCGATTGAAGCTTGGTGGTGGCCACGGCGGACACAATGGACTCCGAGACATAATCTCCGCAATTGACTCGAAGGACTTTATGCGGGTGCGGCTAGGAATCGGAAGACCGCCAGGATCTATGGATGCAGCCGATTTTGTGCTCAAGAATTTCTCCGCAAGTGAATCAACAGAACTTAGGACAACACTCGAAATCGCAGCCGATGCGGTCGAAGAGATTGCTAGCAATGGCCTAGTTTCGGCCCAAGATAAATTCCATTCACCAGCTGACTAGTCCGCGCTTACACTAGGTCTTGTGCTAAATCACGGCCTAGTCGCGCGCCTGGGCCAGGGCTACCCGGTTGCAAAACTCCAGTCGAGCCTCAAAAACAAGCGAATCGAGATAGTCGCTCCGCAATCTGCCAACTCGCTAGTTCTAAGTTTGATGACTGGATTACGTGACGAGTCACCGGCACTACAGCTGATAATCGTAGCTACCGGGCGTGAAGCAGAGGACTTAGAGCGCGATTTACGCTTTCTAGAACCTAATAGCGAAGTCTTACTATTTCCATCTTGGGAAACTCTGCCCCACGAAAGATTAAGCCCCAGCCCTGAGACCGTCGGACAGCGACTGCAAACAATTTCTCGGCTTGCAAAGATCGCAAAAGAAAAACCTAAGAATCCTGTCTATCTGATTGTTTCCATTCGAGCAGCAATTCAACCGGTAGTTGCCGGATTGGATAGCTTTCCGCCTCTCGAACTAGTAGCCGGCAAGGAATACCTTTTACCCGAACTATCACTGAAGTTAGTAGAGCAGGCCTACCAAAGAGTGGACATGGTTTCCAAGCGTGGGGAATTTGCTGTTCGAGGCGGCATCCTTGATATCTTCCCAACCACAGCCGAACATGCTGTTCGGCTTGAGTTTTTTGGCGATGAGCTGGAAGAAATCAGGGAGTTTTCTGTCTCTGACCAGAGATCTTCAACTGTCAAAGTTAATTCGCTGACACTTTATCCGGCTCGTGAGTTGATCATTACGCCATCGGTTGCAGCTAAGGCACGAGAGATGATGCATGAGTTTCCAAACCTCAGTGCGATGCTGGAGAAAATCTCCCTAGGTATGCCTGTGGAGGGAATGGAGTCACTCGCTCCTGCGCTGGCAGATTCAATGGTTAGTCTTTTTGACTACCTTCCCAAGAGCTTGTCCGTGGCGGTGCTATCTCCCGAGAAAGCTGCGGCAAGAGCTGCCAGCCTGGTCGAGACAAACGAAGAGTTTCTACACGCAGCTTGGGATGCAGCGATGGAGGGTGCCTCCGCACCAATTGACCTCTCCGGCGGTGGCTTCATAGACTTCGCCAGCTTTAGCCAAAAGTTTTCTCAGTTCCAAGTAGTAACGATTTCTCCATTTGGTCTTGATTCAGAAGATGTTGTGAACCTGGGAATCCTAGAAGTTCCAAACTTCAAAGGGCTTGAGTCCTCGGCCCTGGAGTGGGTGCTTGATCAACTAGCTCAAAAGCACCTAGTTGTTATTTCATCGGAAGGCTTGGGAACAAACGAAAGACTCAAGGAGGTGCTGATTCAAGCGGGTGCTAATGCGGTGCTCACAGATTCAATTCCTATCGAACCTAAAACCAACACTGTTTACTTGATCCAGTCTCAACTTCGAAAAGGACTGGTATCTGAAGCTGCGAAGCTGACTTTGCTCACGCAGCTCGAGTTTTACTCCAAGAGTTCGTATTCTGCACCTCAGGCTAGAAAGCTCGCTGTAAAAAGAGGTCAGGCAGTTGACCCACTAACCCTGAAAGCAGGGGACTACGTGGTCCACGAGATTCATGGCATCGGAAGATTCAAAGAGCTAATCCAAAGAACTAGCGGTATCGGAGCGAGAGTTCACCAAAGGGAATACCTACTTATTGAATACGCGTCTTCAAAGCGGGGCTACCCGGAAGATACCCTGTATGTTCCAACCGACCAGTTAGATATGCTCACCAGGTATGTTGGAGCGGAAGCTCCTGTGATTTCCAAGCTTGGCGGTTCGGATTGGGCCAGGGCTAAGGGCAACGCAAGAAAAGCAGTTCGTAAAATCGCGATCGATCTAGTCAAGCTCTATTCAGCCAGGATGAACTCAGTCGGTCACGCTTTTGCCTCAGACACCCCTTGGCAGCATGAGCTTGAGGAGGCTTTTGCCTTCCAGGAAACTCCTGACCAACTCACCACCATCGAAGAGGTCAAAGCGGACATGGAAAAACCAATCCCAATGGATCGCTTGCTCGCAGGTGACGTGGGTTACGGAAAGACAGAAGTTGCCATCAGGGCGGCGTTCAAGGCAATTCAAGATGGAAAACAGGTAGCGATGCTTGTTCCAACCACGTTGCTAGCTAGACAGCACACCGACACCGTAATGGACAGATTCTCTGGATTCCCGGTAAACGTCAAGTCGCTATCTCGTTTCCAAACAGCTAAAGAAGTCAGAGAAACTATCGCCGGTTTGGCAACCGGCGAAGTTGACATGGTCATCGGAACTCATAGGTTGCTTTCCGACAGCGTGAAGTTTCGAAACTTGGGACTAATCATAATTGACGAAGAGCAACGCTTTGGAGTTGAGCACAAAGAGAAGCTAAAGGCTTTGAAAACTAACGTCGACATTCTTGCAATGAGCGCAACACCAATTCCAAGAACCCTAGAAATGGCAATCACTGGAATTAGAGAAATGTCCACTCTCGCAACTCCTCCGGAGGACCGTCACCCAATTCTTACCTTCATCGGGGGCTATAGCGAGAAGCAGGTCGCGGCTGCAATCAGAAGAGAGCTTATTCGCGAGGGCCAGGTGTTCTTTGTTCACAACAGAGTGGCAACCATCGAGAAAACAGCTAACGATCTTGCAAAGTTGGTTCCCGAGGCACGAATAGCTGTAGCGCATGGGCAAATGCCTGAAGCTGCTCTAGAGCAGGTCGTAGTTGATTTCTGGGAGAAGAAATTCGACATCTTGGTTTCAACCACCATTATCGAAACCGGAATCGATATTCCAAATGCCAACACTTTGATCATCGATAGAGCTGAGCACTTCGGACTTTCGCAACTGCACCAGATCAGAGGTCGCGTTGGTAGATCTAGGGAGCGGGCCTATGCTTACTTCTTCTATGACCCGAGTAAGCCACTTAGTGAAACCTCACATGATCGCTTGGCCACCATTGCCCAGAACAACGAGCTTGGAGCGGGAATCCAGGTAGCCCTAAAGGACTTGGAGATTCGCGGGGCGGGTAACTTACTGGGCGGTGAACAGTCTGGCCACATCGCTGGGGTGGGTTTTGATCTTTACCTTCGAATGATTGGTGAAGCGGTGGCTGACTTCAAGGGAATCAAGATTGATTCCCCTGCGGAGCTAAAGCTTGAAATCCCAATTGATGCTCACATTCCACACACCTACCTGGACAGTGAAAGACTCAGGCTCGAGGCCTATCACAAGCTCTCTGCAGCTTCCGGTGAAACTGGCACCAAAGCGACTCTCGAGGCCATCCTCAACGAGCTCGAAGACCGCTATGGCTCCGCGCCAGAGCAAGTGAGGAACCTAGTTTTGGTGACCGAGCTTCGTCAGATCGCGAACCGCCTAGGGCTAAAGGACGTGAACTTGCTATCCAACATGATGCGTATCCAGCCTGTTGAAATGACTGAATCGATTCAGGTAAGACTTAGTAGAAGTTACCAAGGGCTAAAGTATTTGCAATCGGCAAGAATTCTCCAGATTCCAATTCCAGCTACACCAGACGGTGGAATTCTCAACGGCCAAGCACTGATTGATTTTACTAATCGAGTTTTCGAAGATATAGCCGCTATAAAAAAGGAAGTAGAAGGTAATGACTAACCTCGACGAGCTAATTGCAACAGCTAAGCAACTTAGAGCACCGGGTGGCTGCCCCTGGGACGCAGAGCAAACACATCAATCACTGACCAAGTATCTGATTGAAGAAAGCTATGAGCTAGTTGAAGCAATCGAGTCGGGTAACAGAGAACAGATTCTTGAAGAGCTCGGCGATGTTTTGTATCAAGTTGTGTTTCATTCCGATCTTGCCGAATCGGGTTCGCTAGGGGAAAGCTTTAGCATTCAAGATGTTGCTGCCCTGTCTACCAACAAAATGAAGGGCAGACATCCACACGTCTTCGGAACCCCAGAAGAGCTAGAGCGATACAAAGCATCAACCGGCGATGAAGTTATGCAGAACTGGGATGCCCATAAACAACGAGAGAAGCCAGAACGCGAAAGCGTCTTGGATGGAATTCCCAAAGCCCTACCTTCTCTTATGCTGGCCGATAAAGTTATCGGCAAAGCGCAAGGCCTTGGTGTACTTAGCGAGCACGAGCCAGGCGGCATAGAAATTGGCGACGAGGATCAACTTGGTGCCCTTCTACTGGCCCTCGTTCTGGCCGCAAAATCCAAGGGGCTCGATGCCGAAAGAGCACTTCGCGAAAGCGTCAGGGAGCTTGAAGTCGAGATTCGCCAGTTTGAACTCAGCGATGATTTTGATGCTGGGGTTATTGGCAAGTAGTCAAAGCACAAGCTAGCTAACGCAAGATTTAGGGGCTTGTCTGCCAGACTGGAAATATGGCTCAGCAAATTAATCCCCCTCGTGGCATGCGGGATTTTCTGCCCGTTGAGAAATCCACCAGGGATGAGCTGCTTGAGAGGATCTTGACCAGCTACCGCTCCTTTGGGTTTCAAGAAATTGAAACTCCAGCCCTTGAGAGCATCGAACGTCTGACAAGTAGTGACGGTGGCGATAACGAAAGTCTGGCTTTTAGGGTTCTAAAGCGCGGTGAAGAGCTTGAGCAGGCATTGGGAAAATCCGCAGACCAGCTCGCAGATCTTGGTTTGCGATACGACCTAACTGTGCCGCTGACAAGGTTTTATGCAACCAACCAAACTAAGCTCCCAAAAGTTTTCAAGGCAATTCAAACTGGCCCAGTTTGGAGAGCGGAGCGTCCCCAGAAAGGCCGCTACCGGCAATTCGTCCAATGCGACATCGACATCATCGGAGACGATTCATCTTTAGCCGAAGTGGAAATCCTAAACGCTAGCTTGCACGCTCTGACAAACCTTGGCCTTTCAACAGCGACCGTTCGCATCAACCACCGTGAGCTACTTTCTGCTTCAATACAAGAACTTGGGGTTGCACCCAAAGATCACGGCAGAGCCATGATCACCATCGACAAGTTAGACAAGATTGGTGTCGATGGCGTGTGCCTTGAACTACAGGAAAGATTTGATGATTCGGTCGCAAGCAAAGCAAAGAGTTGGCTCTCGGGACTATCAAGCGATCAGGCTGTACCCTCTCAGCTCGCCGCTGTGTTTGCCGCCCTTGAGATCAATCACCCGGGCAAGTTGAGATTTGATGCAACCTTGGTAAGAGGTATGGGTTATTACACCGGAATAATTTTTGAAATCGAACACCCCGAGTCGGGAAGCTCAATTGGCGGCGGTGGCCGCTACGACGGGATGGTAGGTAAGTGGTTGGGCGAAGATGTCCCCGCTGTTGGTATTTCGCTCGGCTTTGAAAGAGTTGCCGATTTGGTGCAGATTTCAACCACTGAGTCCAAGCGTCTCGTCTTGGTTTTTGAAGAGTCAAATCTGCAACAGGCGCTTGTTACTCAAGCCGAAGCAATCGATGCTGGATACCAAGTTAGGCTCGAGCCCAAGCCAAAGAAGCTAAACACCCTTCTAGATAGCCTGAAGCTACAGGGCTTTTCTTCGTTTGCATCCCTTGATCAGCCATCAGAAGGCTTCAAGGGCTTGGTAATCAAACCCATCGCTTGAGGCCCAGCCAAACTAAACTAGTAGTGTGCCAACGGCGGCAATTGATAAACATTTCGGAACTAGCTTCCCATCCAACTAAGGAGAAACCCCTTGTCACTTATCGAAGCCATTGGTGCCCGCGAAATTCTGGACTCGAGAGGTAACCCAACTATTGAAGTTGAGGTCCTGCTTGATGACGATTCATTCGGTCGTGCAGCCGTTCCTTCTGGCGCATCCACGGGAGCTTTTGAAGCTCACGAGTCAAGAGATGGCGACAAGGCAAGATTCCTAGGCAAGGGTGTTCAGAAGGCCGTCCTTCGAGTCATCGGAGAAATAGATGAAGCGTTGGTTGATTTTGACGCCACCGACCAGAGGTTAGTGGATAACGCTCTAATCTCCCTTGATGGAACAGACACCAAGTCAAACTTGGGAGCCAACGCAATTTTGGGTGTTTCTTTGGCGGTTGCAAAAGCTGCTGCGGATAGCACCGGTCTACCTCTTTACCGTTACCTCGGTGGGCCAAACGCTCACACACTTCCAGTTCCACTGATGAATATTTTGAATGGCGGCGCTCACGCCGATAATGGTGTGGATGTTCAAGAGTTCATGATTGTCCCAGTTGGCGCACCAACATTTTCTGAAGCCCTAAGGTGGGGAACCGAGGTTTACCACTCGCTGAAGTCACTATTGCAGTCCAAGAACCTGTCCACTGGATTGGGTGACGAGGGTGGCTTTGCGCCAGATCTTCCAACCAACCGCGCAGCCCTTGAGTTGATTTCAGAAGCAATTGAAAAAGCTGGCTACAAGGTCGGAACCGACATTGCGATGGCGCTAGATGTGGCTGCAACTGAGTTCTATAAAGACGGCAAATATCACTTCGAGGGTAAGGCCCATTCGGCCGAAGAGATGATTACCTACTACGAATCATTGGTAGCCGCCTTCCCGCTAGTTTCGATCGAAGACCCACTGGACGAGAACGACTGGGACGGTTGGGCAGCAATGACCAAGCGTCTAGGAGACAAAGTCCAGCTAGTTGGAGATGACTTGTTTGTTACCAACCCAGCAAGACTTCAAACCGGTATCGACAAAGGCACCGCAAATAGCATTTTGGTGAAGGTTAACCAAATCGGAACCTTAACCGAAACCCTGGATGCAGTTGCTCTCGCCCAGCGAAACGGAATGACAGCAATCATTTCGCATCGCTCTGGCGAAACCGAAGACACTTTCATTGCAGATCTAGCGGTTGCGACAAACGCGGGCCAGATCAAAACTGGCGCACCTGCCAGAAGTGAGCGAGTAGCTAAGTACAACCAACTGCTTCGAATTGAAGAAGAACTTGCCGATGCTGCTTACTACCCAGGAGCTAAGGCTTTCAAGAACTTTCGCTAGGACACAATATGAGAATCACCGGTCGGCTAAATAGCTACACGCTAGCCCTACTGGCGGTAATTCTTGTTGGGGTGTTCACTCTCGCGCCAAGCGTTCAGATTTGGTACGAGCAACGTAGAGAAATTGCCGACTACAAAGCTTTAGTTGAACAATCGAAACAGGATCTAGAGGGAATGCAGCAAGAGCGACTTCGTTGGGATGATGAAGTCTATATTCGTGCCCAGGCAAGAGATCGACTCTATTTCGTAATGCCAGGAGAAGTTAGCTTCTTAGTAATGGATGCAGATGGCATTGACATCTCTGACACCTCAGGAACGGTTGGAGCAATGCTTGAGCAGCAGAGAGAAAGCAGTGGATTCAGCTTGGAGGTTTTGGCCAGCGAGAAAAACTGGGTGGAAGCACTTTTGGAATCCACTTTGCGTGCAGGTCTAGAAGAACCAAATCAGGAACCAGACAGTGCCACTGAGTAGTGCCACTGCAAAAGACTTGGAATCTGTCACTAAGCAACTTGGCAGGCCCGTTAGGGATACCGTAGCTATTGCCGCTAGGTGTAGTTGTGGAAATCCAATTGTTGTTCAAACTAAACCACGACTAGACGATGGCACACCGTTTCCTACGCTTTACTATCTGACTCTTCCTGCTGCAACATCAGCTGTTTCTACTCTCGAAGCTCAAGGTCTAATGGCTGAGTTACAGGACAAGCTGGTAACTGACGAAGAACTTGCTGCTAATTACAAAAGCGCGCACCAAAGCTATCTATCCGATAGAGCACAACTAGGTGAAGTGGAAGAGATCGAGGGTATCTCAGCCGGAGGCATGCCAACGCGAGTGAAGTGTCTTCATTCCCTTGTTGCACACTCACTGGCAAAAGGACCAGGCGTCAACATGATTGGCGATCTTGCCCTTGCGGCCTGCAGCTGGTCGCCCAGTAGGTGCGTATGCGAAAATTAGTAGCCGCCTGCGCGGCGCTGTTGATTGCCCTAGCGCCCTCGAGTGCTTCAATTGCTGACACCATTAGCGATCAGCAGTATTGGCTAGAAGGCTATGGTTTCACAACCGCCTGGGAGTCAAGTCAGGGCGAGGGCGTCAAGATTGCCATCATCGACACCGGAATCGATGCCACACACCCAAGCTTGCAAGGTGCCGTGGTTGGTGGCACCGACATGTCTGGGATCGGCTCCAGTAACGGTCAGACTCCGGTTGGAAGCAATAGCTATCACGGAACCATGGTTGCTTCGATTGCCGCTGGTCGGGGAGGGTCTGAATTGATTGGCACAGCGCCAAAAGCTCAGCTTCTTGCTGTTTCAATTGCCTTTGGGGTAGAGGGTTTGGATACCGATTCTCAAATTGCCGATGGAATCATTTGGGCAGTTGATAACGGCGCCCAGGTTATCAATCTCTCGCTAACCAGAAACTCTGTTTCTTGGCCCGAGAGCTGGGATGAGGCATTCTCCTACGCGTTTGAAAACGATGTTGTTATTGTTGCAGCGGTTGGAAACCGCTCCGATGGAACTGCAGAAGTGTCTGCGCCAGCAACAATTCCCGGTGTGATTTCGGTAGCTGGTCTAGATAGAGACGGTGTAGCTTCAGAAAGTTTCTCCACGAGCGGTATGTCAATTGGAGTCACCGCACCTTCAGAGGATTTGATCGGAGCTTTTCCTGGAGGGGAGTACAGGCTGTGGTCTGGTACCAGTGGGTCCGCTCCAATTGTTTCCGGTCTGGTAGCACTTATTAGATCCATGTACCCAGAAATGAGCGCTGCAAATGTTGTCAATCGCGTGATCAGTTCTGCAAAAAAAGTTGACTCGGATGGGTATTCGACTGTCTATGGGTACGGCGTAATTGATCCCAATCAGGCTCTGTTGGCTGAGATTCCTGAGGTAACTGAAAATCCACTTGGCTCGCTAGCTCAGTGGATTGAGCTATACCGGCCTTCGGTGGAAGTGGATGAAGCACCTGGACAGATAGTGAGCCCGATTCAAGCGCCAACGCCGTTTACGGCTTTTGAGCAGCCGCTACCAGAACTTCCTTGGTATGCCGATATCAGCAATTGGCTTCCACTTGCTGGCTATGCTGGTCTAGGGCTTCTTGCAACATTCTTGTATTTTGCCTTTAGGCCAGCAGGCCACAGCCCAGATAGCACAAAGCGAAAGTAGTAAATTAGTTCCATGCCTAGAATCTTGATCGTTGGTGGCGGCTATGCCGGTTTCTATACCGCAAAGAAGCTCGAAAAATACCTTGGTAAGTCTGAGGCTGAAGTAACCCTTATTGACCCACTGCCATACATGACCTACCAGCCATTTCTTCCTGAAGTTGCAGCTGGTTCTATTGAGCCAAGACACGTACTTGTTTCCTACCGCAGGCACCTAAAGCGCACTCAAATTGTTGGTGGAAAAGTTTCCTTCATAAACCACAAGGAAAAGAAGGTGACGGTTTCAAGCCCAAACCTAGATCCCTACGAAATTGAGTATGACCAGATTGTTGTGACCGCAGGAGCGGTTTCTAGAACATTCCCAATTCCTGGGGTTGCTGATTTGGCAATCGGAATGAAAACCATCGAAGAGGCAATGGAAATCCGTAACCGCTTGCTAACCAACTTTGATCGAGCTGCCAGCTTGCCAGCTGGAGCCGCGCGTCAGAAACTTCTCACCTTTGTAGTGGTTGGTGGAGGGTTCGCGGGTATCGAGGCCTTTGCTGAAATGCTTTCGTTGGCAACCTACCTTCTTCGCTACTACCCAAACATCAAATTCGACGAGGTTCAATTTCATCTAGTTGAAGCAATGGGACGCGTAATGCCAGAGGTTTCCCTAAAGACCAGCCAGTGGGTTGTGAAGAACTTGCAAGATAGAAACGCCAAAGTTCACTTGGATACCCAGTTGCAATCAGCTGAAGGCGGAATGATTGAGCTTTCCGATGGCCTCAAGATACAAGCAGATGTCATCGTTTGGACCGCTGGAGTTATGGCGAACCCCGCAGTAAAGAACACCGATTTGCCTCTTGATGAAAGAGGAAGAGTTACCGCAGACACTTCACTTCGAATTGTTGATGGCGAAAACATCATCGCTGACGCTTGGACCGCAGGAGATAACTCTGCAGTGCCTGATCTTTCTGGAGATGGAGTCGGAGGTTACTGCGTTCCAAACGCTCAGCACGCCGTTCGTCAAGGAAAACTTCTTGCCAAGAACTTGGTAGCAAACTTGCGTGGCGAGGGAATCAAGCCTTACTTCCACAGGAATATGGGTGCGGTTGCCGGTCTTGGAATTGGAGTCGGAGTGTTCCAGTATCGAAATCTTGCTATCACCGGGCTGCTTGCTTGGTTCATGCACCGCGGTTACCACGTGCTTGCCATGCCGATGTGGGAGCGCAAGTTCCGCGTTCTAGGCGGCTGGATTGCTAACTTCTTGCTAAGACGCGATGTTGTGTCTATTGCCGCTAGCAAAGACCCTCGATTAGCCTTCGAAACCTGGGCCTCTAGACCAAAGAGCTAGAAATACTTGGTTATCAAGGCCCCCGTAGCCCAATGGCAGAGGCAGACGACTTAAAATCGTCACAGTATGGGTTCGAGTCCCATCGGGGGCACACCTTTTAGTTTTCTGTGAGATTAGCGCTAACAGCCAATTTTTGACATTTCTGACCTAACATTTTTGTAAGGCACTCACTTCATAACCGATAGGAATCTTCGTGGAAATTGCTCTATTTGTAATCATTGGCCTAGTCGTCCTTATTGGAATCTGGCTCTGGTCTACCTACAACGCTCTGGTGGCGCTCAACGTTCGTGTTGATGAGGCCTGGTCGGACATCACAGTCCAACTCAAGCGCAGAGCGGATCTGATTCCTAATCTGATCGAAACCGTAAAGGGTTACGCCGCTTACGAAGGCAAAGTTTTTGACGATGTCACAAAGGCTCGTGCGGCCACGGTTTCTCCAGAGGCGCTAGCTCACCCGGAGCAGGCAGCCGCGGCAGAGAACATGCTGCAGGGTGCCTTGAAGTCACTGTTTGCAGTCGCAGAAGCCTATCCGCAACTTCAGGCGAGCCAAAACTTCTTACAGCTGCAGGCGGAACTTACCGACACTGAAGACAAGATCATGGCATCTAGACGTTTCTATAACGGCGGCGTTAGAGAACTAAACACCAAGGTGTTGCAGTTCCCACAGAACTTCTTTGCAAAGAGTCTTGGCTTCCCAGCTCGCGAATTCTTTGAGGTGGCAGATGCAGCTAGCATCGCAGAGCCACCCAAGGCCAGCTTCTAAACAAAAAGATAAAGGCACCATGTATTCAGCAATCGCTGCCAATAAGCGCAACACCGTAATTATCATTGTGCTTTTTGTCGCGCTCTTGAGCGCAATTTCAATTTGGTGGGGTACAGCCTCCGGTAACGGGTCCTCTGCACTATTTATTGTTGGCTTTGTTTTGGTTTACACGATTTTTCAGTATTACATGGCTGGAAAAATTGCCATTGGCCTAACTGGTGCGGTTGAAATCCAAAAGTCAGACAATCCTCGGCTTTGGCGAACCGTTGAGAATCTATCGATTGCCGAGGGTATTCCAATGCCGAAGGTTTACATCATCAATGACCCAGCCCCCAACGCATTTGCAGCGGGAAGAGATCCTGAGCACGCCATAGTCGCTGCAACTACCGGGTTGTTAGTAATCATGGACGACAACGAGCTCGAGGGTGTTATGGCTCACGAGCTTGCCCACATTAGAAACCATGACATTCGAGTCACCACCATCGTCTTCGGCCTCGTTAGCGCGGTCGGAATTCTGGCCGATTTTGCCATTCGGGCAGCCTTCTTTGCTGGAGGCAGCAGATCCAGGGACAATGCCGGAGCGGTGTTTCTCTTGGTCGGAATCGTGGCCAGCGTAATCGCTTGGTTTATTGGCCCAATTGTCACCGCAGCCGTTTCACGCCAGCGAGAGTTTCTGGCGGATGCGACCGGCGTTGAGATTACCCGCTACCCGGAGGGGCTAGCTAGCGCACTCCAAAAGCTGGGCGAATATGGCCGCCCGATGAAGAAAGTCAGCGCATCCATGGCTCACATGTTCATGAACGATCCAATCAAGCCTGGGTTCACGGAGCGTTTGTTCTCCACCCACCCGCCAATTCCTAAGCGAATTGAACGTATTCAGGAAATGGGCACTAAGTTCTAGCCGCAAATCTAACTAAACTTGGGGCTTAGGCAATTTTCCCCGAAAGGCACCAATGACTACTCAATCCCCAGTGGTAGTTCCTGCGCTTTCTGATTTTGAGACAGCTTTAGAAAATGTAAGAGCCGTTGCAATCGAAACCCCTACGCTTCATTCGAATTTCCTTTCTGACCTTGTTGGTCAAGAAGTATTTCTAAAGTGTGAGAACTTACAGCGCACCGGTGCATACAAAGTTCGTGGAGCATACAACCGCATGAGTCATCTTTCTGCTGCAGAAAAGAAGCAAGGTGTCATCGCAGCCTCTGCTGGAAACCACTCCCAGGGAGTTGCACTTGCCGCAAAGAAACTTGGAATAAAATCCACTGTTTATATGCCAATTGGTGCCTCGCTACCAAAAGTTGAGGCCACACGAAACTACGGCGCAAGAGTCGTTCAGGTTGGTGCAACTTTTGCCGAGACCCTAAAGGCAGCTCAGGAAGAAGCCAAAGAAACTGGAGCAATTTTCATCCCACCATTCGATCACATCGATGTCGTGTTGGGTCAGGGGACAGTCGGCCTAGAGATCATGCAACAGCACCCAGACGTTTCAACAATTGTTGTGGCCATCGGTGGCGGTGGTCTTGCCGCCGGAGTCGCGGTGGCAGCAAAGCTGGCGGCGGCCTCCCAGGGTAGAAAAATCAAGGTAATCGGAGTTCAGTCAGAGCACTCCGCTGCCTACCCAGCATCTCTTCGAGCCGGCAAGGTAACTGAAATTCAAACAACACCAACCATCGCTGATGGCATCGCAGTATCAAAGCCAGGACGAGTGCCTTTTGAGCTAATCAAGAAATACGTCGACAAGGTCGTAACGGTGTCCGAGAATGACATCGCAAAAGCGATCCTTGTGCTTCTGGAAAGATCCAAGCAGGTCGTCGAGCCTGCTGGCGCGGTCGCAGTGGCGGCGTTGATAAGCGGCAAGGCCAAGGCTAAGGGAAAGACCATCGCAATCCTGTCTGGCGGAAACATGGACCCACTTTTGCTGCAGCGCATTATTCGCCACGGGCTATCCACCTCTGATCGATACACGAATTTCTCTGTCATGCTCCCAGACCGCCCAGGGCAGCTTGCACTAACTGCTGAAGTTATCGCAGGGGCCCACGCAAACGTTATCGAGGTCCTACACACTCGCCATGGAAATGGTCTTCAAATTAGCGAAGTGGAACTGAACTTGTCGGTGGAAACTAGTGGGCATAAACACCGCATGGAAGTTGTGAACGCTTTGGAAAAAGCCGGCCTTAGACCCAAGCTCCAGGCGCCAAGAGAAGACTAGCTATTGGTCACATCCAGAATTTTCACCTGGATGGTCTTTCCGTTGGGCAGGTAGACATCGAGCTGCTCTCCGATTTTCTTGCCGATAATCGCACTGCCGATTGGGGAGTCTGGGCTGTAAACCTCAATCTCATCGTCGCTGATCTCAGCACTACCCAAAAGGAACTTCTTCTCAGAACCATTTAGTTCCACCGAAATAACTAGACCTTGCTGAACAACTCCGTGAGCTTTAGGGGCTTCACCAACTTGGGCTGTTGCAAGAATTTCTTCCAATCGATTGATTCGAGACTCAATCTTTCCTTGCTCTTCTTTGGCAGCGTGGTAACCACCGTTTTCTTTGAGGTCGCCTTCTTCCCGTGCCTCCTGAATTCGTTTGGCAATGTCTCCTCTTGCGACAGTTAGCAAATGCTCAAGTTCGTCGACAAGCCGGTCGTAGGCTTCCTGGGTGAGCCAGGTTGCATCGTTGGTTTCAGACATAATCTCTCTAGCCTAATTCAGCGGCAGCCATCAACCAAGCCCGAGACGCCAAGTTCTGTAGTCAATACGGTGCTTGAAATGACTGTGGATCGGTTGGTTGAGGGGGCCACATCAACGGTCAGGAAGCCAACAATCGCAAAGGACTGATTCAAGACAGTGATATCGCAACTGACAGCTTGACCTGGGTTTCTAGAAACCTCAAAGGTGACGGTTGTTGAATACTCATCGATTACCTCGTAGGCGATGTCCCTGTGAGAAATTTGATTCGCGTTATCGATGCTCACAAAAACCGCCCAAACCAAGAACGAAACTGTCAAAACCGTCGCAACCGCTATGGCAAGGGCTCGATCTCGACTCTTTAGGCGATCTTGGCCGTAGCGTTGCTGGGCAATGTTTTCACTCACTTATCAAGGTTAACTGAAGATTGTGGCTCATACTTAAGAGTATGAATCGATTAGTAATCTGGTTAGAAACTGAAGCTCCGAGCGACGTGGTAATCGATGACACCTGGTATAGCCCAGGGGTTGTGGGTTTCCTTGCCACCTTCGGAGTGGCCGCCGCAGCCATACTCATAATCTTTGACATGACCAGGCGGGTTCGCCGGGTTCGCTACCGAGCTGAAATTGTGCAGAAGCTAGACATAGAAGAGCAGTCTGCTAACTCGAAAACCCCTCCAGCGTCAAGCTAGGCAAAAGAGCCAGGAACTGGGTTCAAGCAAATAATCAGCACAGCGCTCCAGTGGCACAAAAACGCCAAAACGGTAAAGCTGTGAAAGATTTCATGAAACCCAAAGTGTCCAGGAACCGGGTTAGGTCTTTTGAGTGCATAGAAGACCGCACCGAGTGTGTATAGCAAACCACCAGCCAGAATCAAGATCATCATGGCTAGGTTCACGTTAATGAAATCTGGCAAGTAAACAACTGCAGCCCAACCCATAATGATGTAAATAATCACATACAGCCATCTTGGAGCTCCGAGCCAGAAAACCCTGAAGCCAATCCCCAGAAGGGCAGTAGCCCAGATAGCAACAATTAGTAACAGTGCCTTATCCTGCGGCAGAGCAAGCAACGTAATGGGAGTGTAACTTCCTGCAATCAACAAGAAGATGTTGGCGTGATCAAATCTCTTCAGAGCTTTTTTGGCTTTGGGTTTCCAATTGAAACGGTGGTAAATAGCACTAGTTCCAAAAAGCAAAATCGAACTTGCAAAGAACACGGCAGCGGCAATCTTGGCAGTAAGCCCATCTGCTAGTACTACCAGAACTATTCCACCCGCAACGGCAATAGGAAATACTCCGGTGTGAATCCAGCCACGCCAGGTGGGCTTTACATCTTCATCAGATTTTGTTATTTCGGACAAGGGAAGATGCATGGGTTCGCTAGGGTAAGTATCTTTGTCCATGATTCAACAATAGATGCCTTTTTAGGCGGTAGCCTTGGAATGTGCGAAATCTTGTTTACAGCATTTATGAAGCTCGTTTGGAGCGTCAGCTAGACAAAGACAACATCCCGAAGCACATCGCGGTAATGCTTGATGGCAACAGGAGATGGGCCGATAAAAACAACGGCTCAAAGGCTAAGTCCGGCCATGTCGCAGGAGCTCAAAAAATCTTTGAATTTCTTTCATGGTGCGATGAACTCCATGTCCCAGTAATTACCCTCTATCTGCTTTCAACCGAGAATTTGAAGCAGCGAACTGCCGAGGAGCTACAAGATCTCTTCGAGATCCTGGACAAGCTAGCCAAGGAAATGGTCAACCGCGGAAACTGGAAGATTCGAGTGATGGGTGACCGAACAGCCCTCTCTAAGGAATTTCTAGCATCGCTAGAGAAAGCTGAGCTAGATAGCGCCAACACCCAGGGTGCAACGGTAAACCTAGCGATTGGATACGGAGGCCGTCAGGAAATAACCGACGCCATGAGATCTATCGTCCAATCCTCAATAGCCGCCGGCGATGATCTTTCCAAGCTCTCGGACTCACTAACTCCTGAGCTGATTGCCTCCCACCTTTACACCTCTGATCAGCCAGATCCGGATCTAATCATTCGCACCTCCGGAGAGCAGCGCCTGAGTGGTTTCCTGCTTTGGCAGTCCAGCAACTCAGAGCTCTACTTCGAGGAAGCCCTCTGGCCGGACTTTAGAAAAGTGGACTTTCTTCGAGCAATTAGAGCTTTTGCCAGAAGGCACCGTCGCTTCGGCGCTTAGCTGGGGATAACTTTCACCAGGGAATCTGATGCAAAATACCCTTCAGGGGTGTTCGAAAATCTTGCCTCGTCATTTTCAGCACTCGGTCTTGGCTACCTGGCTCTCACTGCTTGGCCGCTAGCCAAGACCGACATTTTGCAGCGCCGACTACCAAACAAGTACGTCTTGCCAGCCTTCCCGATAACACTTCTCGGGCAACTATTCGCAGGCACAGCAGGCGGTAACTGGTGGAACATGCTCTGGGCAACACTGGCCATGCTGATAACTTTCGTTGTCGCATTAGGAATAAACCGAATGGGTTTTCTTGGCATGGGGGATGTGAAGCTGATGGCTGCTATGGCTCTTGCTCTTGGGTGGTACTCGGCCGCCCTTCCGCTCGTTGCGCTATTGATTAGCTTCCTGATAGCAGGAATAGTTGCAATGGCCCTTGTTGTTTTGGGAAAAATGCAATTGGGTGGATCAATGCCACTTGGGCCGTATTTGCTAGTTGGTTTCTTTGGGGCAGTTACTGTGGGGGCTTGGTCATAGACAGCACATCTAGTGCTTTGTCTAAATCAGCTTCGCTAATCTCGCCTCGCTCAACAAAACCCAACTCGATTACCGCCTCTTTGATGGTTATCGACTTTTCTACAGAGTGCTTGGCAATTTTTGCAGCCGCTTCATATCCAATGACTTTATTGAGTGGAGTAACAATTGCTGGACTGGACTGGGCAAGAGCGAGTGAACGCTCCTTATTGGCTTCAAGACCATCAATTGTCTTATCTGCCAAAACCCTAGAGGAGTTAGCCAAGAGCCTGATTGATTCAAGTAATGCATTACCCATTACTGGGATTGCAACATTTAGTTCAAAGTTCCCGCTGGCGCCAGCCCAAGCGACGGTCTGGTCGTTTCCAATAACTCGCGCACAAACCATCAACACCGCTTCAGGGATAACTGGGTTTACCTTGCCAGGCATGATTGAAGATCCTGGCTGCAAATCAGGTATTGCTAGCTCTCCCAAGCCTGCGTTTGGACCAGAACCCATCCAACGCAGGTCATTGTTTATCTTCGTGAGGCTTACCGCCAACACCCGAAGAGCACCGGAGGCTTCTACCAAAGCATCTCTGGCACCTTGAGCTTCGAAGTGATCTCTGGCTTCAGTGATTGGAAGCGAGGTGGCTGACGCCAGAATCTTTATAACCTCCTGAGGGAAACCCTTTGGGGTGTTTATTCCGGTGCCAACCGCTGTTCCACCTAGAGGCACTTCTGCAACACGGGCAATGCTCGATTTGATTCTCTCAATGCCGTATCTGATTTGTGCGGCATAGCCGCCAAATTCCTGACCAAGGGTCACCGGGGTTGCATCCATAAGATGGGTGCGTCCAGCTTTAACAACCTGTGCCCAGCTCTTGGCTTTGACTTCTAATTTTCCAGCCAAGTAGTCAAGTGCTGGTAGCAGATCCTGCACAATTGCCGAGGTGACCGCTAGGTGTACAGAGGTAGGAAAGACGTCATTGGAAGACTGAGAGGCATTTACGTGATCGTTTGGATGAACTGGCTTTCCTAGGTGCTTTGAGGCAAGAGTAGCTAACACCTCGTTCATGTTCATGTTTGAGCTGGTTCCAGAACCAGTCTGGTAGATGTCGACAGGGAATTCACCGTCGTGCTTACCGGAAATAACTTCATCTGCGCTCTTGGCTATTGCATCTGCAACATCTTTATCCAGGACGCCAAGTTTTGCGTTGGCAAGCGCAGCCGCTTTCTTGATTTGAGCTAGGGCCGCAATATGAGCTTTTTCTAGTGTGGATCCAGAGATGGGGAAGTTCTCAACTGCACGTTGGGTCTGGGCCGAATAAAGGGCATCCTTGGGAACCTTGACCTCACCCATGGTGTCGTGCTCAATACGAAATTCCATTGCCATCCTGACTCAAACCAATCACAACACCTAATTTACCCTCTTTGGCTAAGAACTTCGCCTCAGTTAGTTTCAATTAGTAAAGAAAGCTGTGTTGCGAACTCCTCGAGCTGCAATCTAGGCGCCACCCCGTAAACCAGCACCGCATTGTTCTCGTATTCCAGCAGCATCAGAAAGTCTTTGGACTTGGCTGGAGTGCTGGTCTTGGTGGTTTCATAAATAACCCAGGACCTATCCCCAAGGGTTATCTCGCCGGTTGGCTTATTAGCCTCGAGCTGTATTTG
>JBIIXH010000083.1:0-4734 GCA_044338475.1 Rhodoluna sp. | reverse complement strand
ATGTTTCTTTGTCACTTTGACAAAGAAACCTTGCTTCATGAGTTAGGCCATGCACTTACCTCTGGCTATCACGGAGATCCTTGGGCTAAAGCAACAGCAAGGCTGTATACGAAGTACCTAAAAGGTAAGGCGCTCAAAGATGCAATGATCCAACTAGCCCATTATCTTTCTGGAAGACGGGTATACAAAGCTCTTTATGGCGAGAGGGCTCCTAAGGCCCCAGAGATTATTAGCCTTTGGAAAGGATTGAAGCCTGGCTAATTTCTGAGTTTTCCACAGATTGCACTCAAAGGTGTATTCAGAATACATTCTGAACTATACTCTAGCCATGAGCAAACTAATCGAGCAGGTCCAGTCCTCCGAGCTAAGCCGCAACCCCCTGAAGGTGTTTAGTGCTGCGGAGAAAACACCGGTAACAGTAACCCGTCGTGATGGTGAGGACTTAGTGCTTATGAGTAAGCGTGAGTCTCAGAACTTGCCAGAGTTCCACACTTTCATATCACAAGTACTGGTTGCTCTTGATGACACCAATGGATCACTAGTCGAGCGACTTTCGAAACCGTTTCCCTGGATTCTTGCCTTTGATGAATCAGGACAATTGCAGTGCGCATCCGAATTGGTCAAGGCAGCAAAAGTGGCTATGGCCACTAACACGCCCATGGTTGCTCTGACAGAACTTTATTCGTGGAAAGGTACCGCTGAAGTCGTTGCTATGGGAATTCAATTTGATCAAGCAGACTGGAAAGAAACACCAATATTGGTCGAAAGACCATAATAGGCTTTGAAAACTGATGACCCTGTACCAAGGCCACTAAAGAAGTCGGAGTACAAGATATTCTTTGAATCCAACAAGCTCAGAAAGACCTGGATTGATTTACTTGCCGTTCGGCGAAGTGATCTTTCCGACGCTTGGGATTTCTTAACTAGAAATCCTTTGACCGTAAAAGCCCTATCCCATCCAATGCGGGATGAGTTTCAATTTCTAATTGCAAAAGGTGTTTCCCACCAAAGATGGCAGCTTAAGCTAAGCGTCACTGATGGATCAAGAATTTGGTATTTTGTCGATGGACAGAGCGTGTACATCGAGAGGATTTTTACGGCTCACCCCAACCAGACAAAAAATTAAACCTCGCACATTGCGGGGTTTAATTTCTAAGTCGTTTGAAGTTAGCGAATTATCTAGCAGCCTTACCTTCTTCGTAGTCGTCAGAGTTTTTCAAGCAAGAGAAAAACTTTCTTAGATTTCTTCCAACTTCTTCGATTGGGTGAGCTTCGCCGTTGGCGCGAAGCTATAGGAACTTGGAATCCGGCTTGGTTTCGCTTCGAACAAGCCGAAACTCTCGAGTGTTTTCACCAAATCCCGGCCGCAACTGCGATTTGAGTGCTCAATTGTGGGCAAGTTGACCACTAGACGTGATTTGGAGTTTGCCTAAGTTGGCAAAGGTACATTTTCAAGGTTAGCTTGCCCTTAGTTGGTGATAGTGTTTTAGAAAATAATCATGGGGGAGTAATGAAAATTAGACGTATTTGGGGAATCATCTCTGTTTCTCTTGCAACTGTTCTATTGACATCTGGTTGCATCAAGCTGGAAATGGACATGACCGTCGCGACGGATGACACCGTTTCAGGAACGATGATCTTTGCAATCTCTAAGTCGCTTGCCGAAATGGGAGCAGAGGAATCAGAGACTTCATCCGCTCCAGAAACAGATAATGTTTTCGCCGGCGCGGAGAATGTGACGGTAGAGCCATTCGACGATGGCGAGTTTGTTGGTTCGTCTTATGAATTTGAAAATCTCCCTCTGGCTCAGTTTGCCCCACAAGTCGGTGACAACTCGGCCTTTGCGATTGAACGCCAGGGTGACAATTTAGTGGTTTCTGGCGTACTGGACTCTACTTCGGAAAGTGAGCAACTGGAAGAAAACCCATTTGCGGATTCCCTAACTGAAGGCTTTGCTGCAACAACCTCAATAAAAGTTTCCGTTACTCTCCCAGGGGAGATTATCGAAACAAATGGTGAGGTAGAGGGTCAGACCATTACTTGGAATGGTGCATTTGGTGAAAAGCTTGATCTTCAGGCGGTAGCCGTTTCTCCTCTTTCAGGGCCAGTTAACTGGCTCTTGGTAGGTGGCGCTGCCGGATTGCTTCTTGGAATTATTGGAGTGTTGTTCATATGGCTAACTGGGAGAAAGAAGAAAGCTATGAACTCTGTCGAATCTGGAAAAAGTGATTCGAAATCCTCGAAAACCAAGAAACAAACTAAGGCTGAGATCTTGGCAGCCGAGGCTCTAGCTTCACGTCCTTGGTACCAGAAAAAGCGCTTTGCCTTCCCTGCAATTGGTTTACTTGCAGGGTCATTTCTTGCAATTGCAGTTGGATTGCTGCAGCCACAGGCTGGGTCGAGTAATGCAGATGCTTCTAACCCCTCACCGTCCACAAGTGAGAGTTCCCAGGAAGTTCAAGAAGGCGATTCCCAGCAGCCCGCAGCACCTGCTCCTGTAGCCCCAGCGGCACCTGCTCCTGTGGCCCCAAAGGCAGCACCTGCTCCAGTTACTCGAGAGGCTCCTGCAGTTATCCAATCCCCTTCCGAGACTGAGGGTCAATTCTTAGCGCGCCAAGACGCGCTGTATTACTGGGCTGATGGTTGGTACTCACGCACCGGCCTTATCAATTGGTTGATGGCCATCGGCTACTCTTACGAGGATTCCGTTTATGGCACCGACTCTCTCGGGGCAGATTGGAGCTATGACGCCCTTCTAGGCGCCGAGGACCTTATCTCGCAGTCCTTCTACTCAAGACTAGGGCTGATTTTTGCCCTAGAAGATGAGGGGTTTACGACTGCTGAGGCGACCAGTGGGGTAGACCAAATGAATTACGACTGGTACCAGGAGGCTTACGCTCTAGCTTTGGACTACATTGTCTACTCTGGTTATACCGAGCAAGAAGCAAACGACCAATTAATTGCTGAGTTGTTCACGGCAGATGAAGCTAGCTGGGGCTCATCCCTTGCGGCCCAGGGTTAAATGCTACGACCGTTGGAGATAAGAAACCCCCACCCGACTGGGTGGGGGTTTCTTACATTCAAATTGAACTAGCGAGCAGCTTTACCCTCTTCGTAGTCGTCAGAATTCTTTAGCCAAGAAAATAGCTTTCTTAGCTTTCTTCCAACTTCTTCGATCGGGTGAGCTTCGCCCTTGGCTCTTAGAGCTAGGAACTCTGGAGCTCCGGCGTCCTGGTCCGCTACGAACCTCTTGGCAAAGGTTCCATCTTGGATGTCAGTTAGAACGTCTTTCATGCGTGCCTTTACCTCGGGGCCAATTACTCTTGGGCCTGAGATGTAATCGCCATACTCAGCGGTGTCTGAAACAGACCAGCGCTGCTTGGCGATTCCACCTTCGTACATCAAGTCAACAATTAGCTTTAGCTCGTGAAGGACCTCGAAGTAAGCAACTTCTGGCTGGTAACCAGCTTCGGTAAGGGTCTCGAAACCGTACTGAACCAACTGGGAAGCTCCACCACAAAGAACTGCTTGCTCACCGAATAGGTCAGTCTCGGCTTCTTCGGCGAAAGTGGTCTTGATGGTTCCAGCACGAGTACCACCAATTGCCTTGGAGTAGCTAAGAGCAATCTCCATTGCCTTGCCGGTTGCATCCTGCTCAACAGCAACTAGGTTAGGAACACCGCGGCCATCTGCGTATTCACGGCGAACGATGTGTCCTGGGCCCTTTGGTGCAACTAGGAAAACATCGATACCGGCTGGTGGCTTGATGTATCCAAAGCGAATCGCGAATCCGTGACCAAAGACAATGGCGTCTCCAGGCTTTAGGTTCGGCTCAATTGATTCGGTGTATAGATCGCGCTGTCTAGGGTCTGGTGCCAACACAACGATTACATCTGCCCACTTAGACGCTTCTGCTGGGGTAAGAACCTTCAGGCCCTGCTCTTCAGCTTTTGCCTTGGACTTAGAGCCTTCTTGCAAACCAACTACCACGTCCACACCAGAGTCCTTTAGGTTCAGTGAGTGAGCGTGACCTTGGGATCCAAAGCCAATAACGGCAACTTTGCGTCCCTGGATGATTGCTAGATCGGCATCCTTGTCGTAAAAGATCTCTGCCATGTTATTTCTCCTTTATTTGGTGTTTAGAAATGTGAAGCTTTTCTTGTTACTTAGAAACCTTGTCGCTAATTGCCTTGGATCCTCGGCCCATGGCCAAGATGCCCGACTGAACAAGCTCTTTTACTCCAAATGGCTCCAAGACCTTAATAAAGGCCTGGCACTTGGAAGAATCTCCGGTGATCTCAATAATCAAGGTGTCGGAAACCACATCGATTACTCGGGCTCTGAATAGATCGGCTGCCTCAAGAACCTGAGAGCGGTTACTGGCATCAGTTTTGACCTTGACCAGAATGTGATCGCGCTGAACGGCTAGATCTGGCTCAAGCTCTACTACCTTGATTACGTTAATTAGCTTGTTTAGCTGCTTGGTTACCTGCTCTAGAGCGTGGCCTTCAACTTGGACCACCACGGTGATCCTGGAAAGGCCCTCTACTTCGCTGGTTCCTACCGCAAGGGATTCGATGTTGAAACCTCTTCTAGCAAATAGACCCGCTACGCGGGTAAGAAGACCTGGCTTGTCTTCAACCAGAAGCGAGAGCACATGCCTAGACATCTTTACTCCTCACCGTCCCAAACCGGAGCTGCGTCTTTAGCAAACTGAACCTCGTCGTTAGAAAG
>JBIIXH010000082.1:0-4737 GCA_044338475.1 Rhodoluna sp. | reverse complement strand
TTGACTACTTCTGCGGCGGTTTTGAACATTAGGGTTCCCTTCAAATCAACTGGTTATAGACAAATCATAGCTAGCGAGATGTTTCAGACAGTTATTGGAATGTTTCGGGAATGTAAAATCTACATTCGCCTTCCGGCACGCATCCGGTTTGGGTCAATTCCTTTAGGGATAGGGATGTTCAGCCCCAATCCAGCTAGCCGCTTGTTCACAACGGAGATTTCCGCTCTGCTTAGGGTCTTTTTTAGCTTGTAAATAGCCTTAGTCAAGCGGTAGAGCGGTACGGACTCTGGCTGGTCATTGACTGAAATAATCGAAACGGTGACCCCAGGGATGGCCCTGGAAACCTTGCGCTTCTCGTCTTCAACAATCTGCCGTAGCCTCGCGGAACTTCCCTCGGCAATTAGCACCACTCCGGCACGGCCAACTGCTCGGTATACGGCGTCTCTGGATTTCGGGTCAACAGCAACTGGCATCTCGCTGGTTGAGTAGCCGCGCTTTAGCGTGGATCCGATGACCGCGGCAACAGCTCCAGGCTGTCCGGAAATTCTCATGAAGGCGGCTCGCTCGGCTCGTCTAGAAAGCACACCTAGGCAAGTGAGTATTGAGAAAAGCAGAATCGAAATCGACCACAGGAAAATCGAGAGCGGAGAGTCCATAAAGAACAAAAGAATGATTACAACACCAATTGCGAGCGGACCAACAAAGGCAAGGATTCCAAGAGGGACGAAGTTCTTGTCTGCCTTGGCGGTTAGTTTGTAAACCTGCCACAGTTGTCTAATTCGGCCCGGCTCTTTTTTAACTTTTGGCTTCTTCTCTGCCATGACTTCCTATCTTGTTAGGCAACCGCTTGCGAGAAGCCATCTTTGGCGGCGGCCTCTGCTAGGTGTTGGAGGTTCTCTGGAACTGGTAAACCCTTTTTGTTCATTGACTGAGCCCAAAGCCTACCTGCTCGATAAGAGGATCTAACTAATGGCCCACTTAGAACACCCAAATAACCCAGGTCTTCGGCCTCTTTTTTGAGTTCGACAAACTCCTGAGGCTTTACCCATCTTGAAACAGGATGGTGCTTTGGGGTTGGGCGTAGATACTGAGTAATAGTCAAGATGTCTGTTCCGGCATCGTAAAGATCTTTCATGGCTTGAGAGATTTCCTCAATAGTTTCACCCATTCCAAGAATGAGATTCGACTTAGTGACCAAGCCATAGTTCCTGGCCTGGGTGATTACATCAAGTGACCGCTCGTAGCTAAACGCGGGACGAATTTCCTTGAAGATTCTAGGAACGGTTTCAACGTTGTGTGCAAAAACCTCAGGTTTGGCGTCGAAGACCTTTTTTAGCAAGGCTGGGTTTCCAGAAAAATCCGGAACCAGTATCTCAACTCCTGTGCCAGGGGATTTCTTGTGGATTTGCTTAATGGTCTCGGCATAGAGCCAAGCACCCTCATCTGGAAGATCATCGCGAGCCACCCCAGTCACGGTCGCGTAGCGCAATTGCATTTGGCGAACAGAAACCGCAACTCGACGAGGCTCGTCTGGATCGAAGGCAACTGGCTTACCGGTATCAATCTGACAAAAATCACAACGCCTAGTGCACTGAGAGCCACCAATCAAGAATGTCGCTTCGCGATCTTCCCAGCACTCATAGATGTTTGGGCAACCAGCTTCTTGGCAAACCGTGTTTAAATTCTCTGACTTAACGAGTTTTTGCATGGCCTGATACTCAGGACCCATTTTTGCAACGGTTCTGATCCACTCTGGCTTTCGCTCAATTGGGATAGCCGAGTTTCGAGCCTCGATGCGAAGCATCTTCTTGGCAGGCTTTTCGCCCTTTTCGATTTGGGTCATAGGACAACTTTAGCAATGTCGGTAAGCCTGATTTTTACTCGCTCAGCTGCCATAGCTGGCGTTACCAAGTTGCCAGTTAGCTCGGTTATTGAGCTTGTTCCAGCGTCATCAATCCCGCAGGCCACAATGTGTTCATAGGCTTCCATGGAATTCGAGCAGTTCAGGGCAAAGCCATGCATCGCGACTCGTTCCGAAACCCTGATTCCGATAGCTGCAATTTTGACGTATTCACCGCCGACCTTTGCCCAGACGCCAGATCTTCCAGCAACGCGCTCAGTTGCTAAGCCAAAGTCCGAACAAACATCAATCAGGACCTGCTCTAAGAATCTGACGTAACCAACAACATCGAACGGTTCGGGAAGCTTCATGATTGGATAGCCAACCAACTGGCCAGGCCCGTGCCAGGTGAGCTTTCCTCCACGGTCAACCTCAATTACTTCAGTGCCATCATCTGGACGCTCCGAGTCCTCGGTTCTCTTTCCAGCGGTGTAGACACTGCTGTGCTCAAGTAGGATAACCGTGTCTGGTGTTGTTTTTGACACCACTTCTTTGTGTACCTGACGCTGCAACTCAAGTCCCTTGTTATAGGCAACAAAATCGGGATCGAACCCTGCAATCAGAAATTCTGGCACCGGATAAGTCTAAGAGTTATCCCGAACCTTCAATCTTTCAGCCATCTTTCTGGCTTTGAGATTTACCCTTTACGCATGCGAGCCATGGATGCAAGAAAGCTGAACGCGCTTGGCTATCAAGTAGGGCCGAAGCTCAAGTTTGCTAACCTGGAAGTTGTTTGCTTAGAAAGTCAACTAGGGCAAAAGCTTCTAGTCACGGGACGATTCTGGGGCCCAAGTTGGCCACGAATTCATTTCTACTTGTCCAGTATTTCCCCGAAACCGAAGCTGATGACTTTCCGAAAAACCCCAGCATTATTGGTCGATGACGCGCCAGTGGCAAGGGCGATCCTGGAATCGCTATCAAGAACATCAAAAGCCTTTCGCGAAAGCGAAGTTCACATCGACGACATTGGTTTCGTTGAGCTCGAAGGAAAGCCTGTCCGTGATCTCAAGCAATTCGTCTTGCCCGCTGTATCGGTTCTCGCAGTTCTTGTCTTAGGTCTCGTGTGGGGCTCAGCTAGCTCAGCGCCATTAGAGCCAAAAGAGCAAGCATCTGAATCATCATGCATTGTGGATTCAAGCCAAGCCGAGTTCGACAGCTGGCTCGCCAGCGCGCTTGCCTTGGATCCAGCGATTTCAAAAGAGGTTCTTGAAATCGCAACCGATTTAGGGAGGCTGGAACTAAGAGTTGATAGCACAATCGGATCTGCAGCAAAGGTTTCCGGAGTGGCGGTTTGTGATGATGGCCGAGAGCTAGTAATCAACCATCGCGTTGACACTTCGGGAACCGGGGCAGTTTTGGAGCTAGGGCAGTAGCTAGATTCCTAGATTGGCCTGAAAGTTCGCTGACTCTAGTCTTGCCTTGACATCCACCAAGAACCTGGAGGCGTCAGCACCATCAATCAAACGGTGGTCATAGCTCAAAGCCAGATAAACCATAGAACGGATCGCGATTGATTCTTGACCGTCAGCTCCAGTGATTACAACAGGGCGCTTCTGCACGACTCCAGTTCCAAGAATTGCGACCTGAGGCAAGAACACAACTGGTGTGTCAAACAAGGCGCCGCGCGAACCAGTGTTGGTCAAGGTGAAAGTGCCACCCATCATTTCGTCAGGCTTTAGCTTGTTCTCGCGTGTCCGAGAAGCAAGATCTGCAATTTGCCCTGCAATCTGAGCCAGGTTCAGTGATGCTGCATCTCTAATCACTGGGGTTAGCAAACCGCGCTCTGTGTCAACCGCAAAGCTGATGTTCTCGGTTGGGTGATAGTTGATCATTTCACCTTCAATTGAGGCGTTTAGCTTTGGATGTGATCTAAGTGCCTCGGCGGCTGCCAGGAAGAAAAACGGCATGAAGTTCAACTTGGTTCCCGCTGCTGCCTGGAATGCGGGCTGAACAGCCTTTCGCATCTCAGCAATCCTGGTGACATCAACTTCAACAACCGTTGTTAGCTGTGCCGAAGAAACCATAGATGCTACCGCGCGCTCAGCTAGAACTTTTCTGAGTCTGGACATCGGTTCAGATGTTCCGCGCTGTGCGCTAACCGGTGCAGGAACGTGCGGCGCTGCTGGAGTGGAAATTGAAGTCGCAGATCCTGTGTTAACCGAGAGCACGTCCTCTTTACGAATTCTGCCCCCAACTCCAGTGCCAACTACGCGAGTTAGGTCCACTCCGGAATCCTGCGCAAGCTTACGAACCAGTGGAGTAACGTAACCGGCATCTGATCCACTGGCTACCGGTGTAGCTGGCACAACTGGAGTTGCCATAGGTGCAGCAACAGGCGGAGCTACTGGAGCAGCCACTGGAACCACTGGCGTCACTGGAGCGGCTGGTGTGTAAATCATTGGTGTAGAAACCGGTGGTGCAACTGGTGCAGCAACAGGTGGTGCTACTGGGGGAGTAACCGGTGCGGCAACAGGCGGTGCTATTGGAGGTGCGACAGGAGCTTGCACAACTGGCTCGGCCACAACTGGAGCCGCTGGAGCAGCTGCTGCGCCAGATCCTCCAGAGATAATTACTAGAACTGCACCAACTTGAACGGTCTCGTCTTCTTGAACCAGGATTTGTTCGATTACTCCTGCAACAGGAGAGGGAATCTCGGTGTCTACCTTGTCGGTTGAAACCTCAACAAGGGGCTCGTCAACTGCAACGGTGTCGCCAACTTTTTTAAGCCATCTAGTTACTGTGCCTTCGGTAACAGACTCGCCGAGGGCTGGTAGAACTACGGATTCGCTCATTTTCTAAACTCCTTGTGGGTATTTTCTAATTCTAAGCGTGGGCGT
>JBIIXH010000081.1:0-4776 GCA_044338475.1 Rhodoluna sp. | reverse complement strand
GCTGAATCCTTCAGATTCTCTAAATCTCTTAGCTCGCGGCGGGATTTTGCAACCTGAGGTTCGCTTGGTGGAACGACAAAGGGTTCAAATGTCGGAGTTGGTGCAACCTGAACCGGAGTCGAAGGAACATATGGTTCATAGGCGGGAGCTTCGGAGATGGGTGCGGTTAGTTCAGAGATGGTCTGCGGAATGTATGGTTCAAAGCTCGGCGGTGGCGTAGTTTGATCTGTTGGCTGCGATGGTGCTGCGTTTGATTCAGCAGCGCGGCGCTCTCTTCTCGATAGAAAGGTAGGGCTATCTGTCATGAGACGCCCTTATACAAACCATGCTTACCAATGTACTGAACAACTCCATCAGGAACTAGATACCAGATCGGTTCCCCGTTGGAGACTCTGTTCCTGCAGTCTGTAGAGCTGATCGACAAAGCGGGAACCTCAACAACGGTGACAGTGCCTTCTGGAACCTCAGGAATTTGGAGAGCGTGACCTGGACGACTCACCGCAACAAAGTGAGCAAGCCCCCAAAGGCGCTGAACTTCCTTCCAGGCCAGAATTTGAGCTATGGCGTCGCTACCAGTTATGAAGAAGAGTTCGGCGTCCGGGTAATTAGCTTTCAGGTCTGTAAGGGTATCAACTGTGTAGGTGGGCTTGTCTCTATCGATGTCCACGCGTGAGACCAAGAACCTAGGGTTGGCCGCGGTTGCGATAACGGTCATCAAATAGCGGTGTTCCCCGCCGGTAACCTCTGGTTTCTTCTCCGGCGCACCGGTTGGAACGAACACAACCTTGTCTAGATTCAAAGCTGCTGCTACTTCGCTGGCTGCCACCAAATGGCCGTTATGAATTGGGTCAAAAGTGCCACCCATAACTCCCAGTCGAATTTTTGCCATAGAGAAGTCTGAGGCCTAGTGACCTTGCGAGCTCGAATTCTTGTGATCGTGACGGTTAGCAACATCGCGGTAGGAGAAAACGATAAATGCAAGAAGAACGAATACGCTCATTGCGATTATCCCAAAGGCTAAAGCTGGTATTGGAAGTTCACTGTGTTGGATGAATGGTCCGTCAGTTTCAGAAAGTAATACAGCTAGCAAAATGCTCTCCTTAGAAGTCTTCTGTCTAGAATAACCTAGGCTCGGGTTTGACCGGCACCTCTGACCAGCCATTTCGTGCTAGTTAGCTCTCTAAGGCCCATTGGACCACGAGCGTGCAGCTTTTGAGTGGAAATTCCGACCTCAGTCCCAAATCCAAACTGCCCACCATCAGTGAATCTTGTCGAGGCGTTCACCATTACAACGGCTGAATCAATTTCAGTTAAGAACCTCTCGGCGTGAGCGTCATTGCTAGTGATTATCGACTCCGTGTGGTGAGTCGAATACTTTTTGATGTGATCTAGAGCTTCATCTAGTGAAGCAACTATCTTGACTGCTAAATCCAACGAGTAATACTCGGCGTGCCAGTCTTGTTCGGTTGCCAATACAGAGTTCGGAAAAATGGCCATAACCTTCTCATCGGCGTGAATGATAACCCCGGCTTCAACGAGACGATCAAGAACCTTTGGAAGAATTGATGACGCTACAGCTTCGTGAACAAGCAAAGTTTCTAACGCATTGCAAGTTGCGGGCCGTTGAACCTTTGAATTAAAGACAATTTCGACAGCCCATTCAGGATTAGCGGTTTCGTCGATAAAAATGTGAGTTACCCCATCCCCGGTTTGAATGACTGGAACCTTGGCGCCATCAACGACTGAGGAGATTAAGCTTGCGCTGCCTCGTGGAATCAAAACATCAATGAGGCCCCGTGCTGTCATCATTTCTGTGGCTCCAGCTCTGCCAAAATCATCTACCGTTTGAACAAGTTCTGGGTTTAGTCCCGAACTTGCCAGGGCGTCCTTGAGAATCTTTGATAGCGCGATGTTGGTGTTTTCTGCCGCCGACCCCCCGCGAAGCACAACCGCATTTCCTGATTTAATCGCCAGCGCGCTAATGTCAATCGTCACGTTGGGTCGAGCTTCGTAAATAACTCCGATTACGCCAAAGGGAACACGAAGTTGAGTCAGCTCTAGTTCGTTGGCAAGTGTCTTAGTCTGAACAACTTCACCGATTGGGTCCGGTAGCGAAATAACTTCCTGAATCGAGTCGGCAAGCGATTTGATTCTGGCTTCAGTAAACCTCAATCGATCTTGCAAGCCAGTCGACAAATTTGCTTTGACAGCACTTTCAAGATCAATAGCGTTAGCGGCAAGTATCTCCGAGCTACGAGCAACAAGGAGATCGGCCATCGAGCGTAAGGCGTTGTTCTTTGATTCGGTTGAAGCATTCGCAAGGCTGCCGCTGGCTTTGTTTGCCAGTTGAATTCTTTCCAGAGCTGTCATGAATTGAGCCTAGCCCTGCGTGCTCTTGGATTGTGGTCGAGGTTCGAAGAAGCTTCCTAGGCTTTCACCCGCGAGAACTGCTCCAACCTTATTGGCGTTTGTCACAACCACACCGATTCCTGCTTCTGTGCACTCCCTGGCTGCGGCAACCTTGGTGATTGCTCCGCCGGTTCCAACACCAGTGTTAGTCCCACCAATTTCAAAGTCTGTCATGTCCATATCGAAAGGCACCGTTGAAATGAGTTTGGCATCAGGGTTTGTTGGAGGCATGTCATAAATTCCGTCCACGTCGCTTAGGAGAACTAAAGCGTCGGCGCCAATAAGAATCGAAACCATTGCCGCCAAGTGATCGTTATCACCGAATCGAATTTCCGTGGTTGCAACAGTGTCGTTTTCATTGACAATCGGAAGGGCTTTCAAGTCAAACAGTCGCTCTAAGGCTTTCTTGGCGTTCTCTCTGGTGTCATCGTTGTCAATGTCAGGCAAGGTCAATAGGACCTGACCTGCGATGATGCCGTATCTTTCAAGTGACTTCTGATACTTCGAGATTAGGCGGAATTGACCAACAGCAGCTAAGGCTTGAAAGGTGTCTAAGTCAGTTGGCTTCTTCTCAAAGTCAAACAGCGGCATACCGGTAGCAATAGCTCCAGAGGAGACCAAGACAACCTGAGTTCCTCGCTTCATCGCGCTGGCAAGCGCGTCCACTAGATTGTCGATCTTGTCTTCGTTGACTCCAGTTACAGAGTTCGACCCAATCTTCACCACAACCCGCTTGGCGTTTGCTAGCCAGCTACCGTGATCGGACATTTACTTTTCCTCCTCTGGTGCTGGTGTGCTCCAAGCACCGGATTTTCGATCCTGCTCCATTTGCTCTCGCAAGGCGGATCTTGCATCCATCATTTCCTGGTAACGCTTGCGACGCTCGGCTGTGGTTCGACGATCATTGATAGGCCCAAACCTTGGGTCCGTTCCGCGGGGACTAACTAAAAGCTCTGCAGTAGAAGCAATTGTTGGCTCCCAATCGAAGATGATGCCATCTCCTGGGCCAATGACAACGGTAGAGCCTGAGGATGCTCCCGCTTTGAATAGTGCGTCTTCGATTCCAATCTTTGCCAAACGATCCGCCAGGTATCCAACCGCTTCCTCGTTGCCGAAATCAGTCTGAGCAACCCAACGCTCTGGCTTGGCCCCAAGAATGCGGAAGAACTCTTCCATTCCGGATTCCTCACGCGAAATTGTGAATTTGCTGTCTTCTTTTCTTGCCTGCATCAATGTGATTCTTGGTCTTGCGGGGACGCTGGTTTTGGATAGCCGTTCTACTTCAACAATCTTTGCCATCGCATACTTGAGCTCTTTTAGGCCAACATGAGAAGCCGCAGAAACCTCAAAGACCTCAAAGCCTCTGGCCTCTAACTCTGGTCTGATGAACGAAGCGAGCTCTTTTGCGTCAGGGATGTCAACTTTGTTTAGCGCGATCAGCGAAGGTCGCTTGGTTAGCGGGACTTGACCTTCAGGCACTTGATAAGCATCTAGCTCCTTCAGCACTTTGTCTAAATCGGAGATTGGATCCCTGTTTGGCTCAAGGGTTGCGCAGTCGATGACGTGAAGAAGTGCTGAGCATCTTTCAACATGTCGCAAAAACTCAAGTCCTAGACCCTTACCTTCGCTTGCTCCCTCAATCAGGCCAGGGACATCGGCGATTGTGAATCGTGTTTCACCAGCTTGAACTACACCAAGATTTGGGTGCAAGGTTGTGAATGGGTAATCCGCAATCTTTGGACGTGCTGCTGATACTGCGGCAATCAACGAAGACTTTCCGGCACTTGGGTAACCAACCAATGCAACGTCTGCAACCGTCTTGAGTTCAAGAACAACATCTCCAGCCCAACCTGGAACTCCAAGCAAAGCAAACCCTGGTGCCTTGCGCTTGGTGGAGGAAAGTGCAGCGTTACCTAGTCCCCCAACGCCGCCTTCGGCGACAACTAGTTCCATACCTGCTTCGTCTAGGTCGGCGATGAATTCCCCAGTTGGCTTTTTTACAATCGTGCCAACAGGAACTGAGAGCCTAAGGTCTAGACCCTGAGCTCCATTTCTAAAATCTCCGGCACCTGCTGCACCGTCGCCACCGGCACGATGGGGATGGAAGTGATAATCGAGCAAGGTTGTTGTGTTGGAGTCTGCCACCAAAGTAATTGAACCGCCATCGCCGCCGTTGGCACCATCTGGGCCACCAAGGGGTTTGAACTTTTCTCGCTTTACCGAGACGCAACCTTTTCCACCGTTGCCAGCGCGCAAATGAAGGGTGACTTGATCAACAAATGAAATCATGTTCGTCCCTTCCTGTAAATAACTAAAGGCGAGCCTTTGGCTCGCCTTTAGTAGAAACTTTTTGTCGTTCTAGACTTA
>JBIIXH010000080.1:0-4874 GCA_044338475.1 Rhodoluna sp. | reverse complement strand
GCTTTTGATTTCTCTTCTGGAACGAATTTCCTCACAGTCAGTTCGGTGGCCACGCGTGAAGTTCTCTACTGATATCTCTAAGGATGAAGGCTCAGCACTAGTTGAGTTCATTGGTTTTGGATTAGTTCTTCAAATTCCGGTTCTCATGTTCACAACCTTTGCCTTGTCTTTACAGCACCAGCAATTTGCACTAGAGGCAATAGCGCGCCATGGCATAAGAGCTCATGTCCTTGTCCCCGATAACGCCAGCACCACAATGGTTATCAATCAAATTTCTACTGACTTTGGATTGGACCCTTCAGATTTGTCTTGGCTTATCAGTTGCACCCCTGATCCCAACTGCGTTGAGCCTGGCTCACTAGTGCGATTCGAAATCAAGTTAGGAGGCTTGGGTGCTGAGGCGATGCAGGGAATATAGATCAGCGGAGCAAGGCTCGATGGCGCCTCTTGGAATTGGCTTATCGCTCCTTAGTCTCATGACCACACTGGTCATCTTGGCTGCAGGAAGTTTCTATCTTTCGGAGCGACGACTTACTTCCGTTGCCGAGTCAACCGCTTTATATGCACTCTCGAAGTCTGTTGTGTTGTCCAATCAGAATTTGCCTAGATTTGCCGGTGAGTTTCTTGAGCTGCACTCACTCAAGGACTTGAAGCAAGTGTCATTGATTGAAGCTAGTTCTCAAGATGGCCTAACCGTGAGAGTGAGGCTTTGCTCACTCTGGCGACCGCTTTTCGACGTTTACATATTCTCCGAAGTCGGCATGATCTGCTCCGAAGGCTTAGCTCGCCGCGGTAGGTAGCGATTGGCAAGTATCGCCCCAACAATTCCCAAGCTGGAAACTGTGAACATCGCAACCGAGAGTCCAAATAGGGCAATTACTCCAGAGATTAGAAGCGGTGTGGCAGCGGCTCCTGAGTCGACAAGCAAACGATAGGAAGCCAGGAACTCGTTTCGCTCACCTTTGGGCGCTAGGTCAGCACCGATTACAAGGATGATTCCACTTCCAACTCCGTTAGCTAGGGACATTAGTAAGGCAACAGCTAGAAATGTAGTTTCATCGGTTGCAACAGTTAGAAGTGAAAAAGTTAGCGAGAGCCCGAGAAGAGTTGGAAGAGCAGACCATCTTCTACCGAAGCGATCCATGATCTGGCCAGAGCTATAAGAAAGTGCGAGATCAAGTGCACCGGCAATACCCATGTACAAAGCAATGGTCGCTGGGGGTAAACCAATACTCAGTGCCCACAGCGGCAGACCAACAAGTCTTGCTGTTCGCAAGGTACCGATGATTGCGGCGGTCACTCCAAGAGTTGCCAACTTCTTTGATTCTCTTTTGGCAACTTTCCAGGTGCCACCTGGAACAGTAGCCGGGGTGTCAGGCATTCGATCAGGTTTTATAAAGACCAAAATCAGCGCAGCCAAAGCACAAAAAATCACGGCGTTCCAGTAGACGGCTTGCAGATCAATTAGGACAATAAGTGCCGCCCCAATAAGTGGACCAATAAAGTGACCAGCCCTAAACACCCCACCAAGAATTGAAAGGGCTCTTGCCCGATGGGAGTAAGGGACAATCTCTGTTAGGTAACTATGTCTAGCCAGGCCAAACACCGCAACGCTTGCTCCAAGAATGAAAATCCCTGTGCCCAGAACCCAAAGATTAGTTGCCAGTAGGGCAACAAGTATTCCAACGCTGGCAACCGAGGCGGCCATAATCATGGCCTTACGTTCGCCCACAATGTTTATCAAGCGAGCGGCAGGGATGTCCGCAAACAAAGTTCCGATCATCACTAGCCCAAGGATTATCCCAGCGGTTGGCAGCGAAGCTCCAAGAGCTTGAGCACTGGCAGGGATTATCGGAAGCAATCCGCCTTCTGCGATACCGAAAAGTAGTGAAGGAGTGAATACCGGCAAACCTAGGCTGGATAGCTTGTAAGAGGATGCGGTCACCTAACAATTATGCCCCTCACCTAGAATTGTGGAATCATGGCCGAACTTGACTTAGCTTCTGAAATCAAATCCCTAAGGTCACTTTTTGGCACCATAAGAGAGGTAATCAACCCAACTGCATTGCAGCAAGAGGTTGACTCGTTGAGGGAGAAAGCCTCGGCCCAGGATCTTTGGGATGACCCAGAAAACGCCTCGAAAGTTACCTCAGCACTATCGCGCTCGCAAGACAAGCTCGACCTATTGAAATCTGTTGAGTCTAGGATTAATGACCTTGAGGTCTTGATCGAAATGGCCAATGACGCTTCAGATACACAAACCAAGACCGAAGCCAAGAAGGAACTGTCAGATTTAGAAAAGCTTGTCGGCCAGCTAGAAATTCAAACCTTGCTAAGTGGTGAGTATGACTCCCGCGCTGCGGTGATTACAATCCGTAGCGGAGCTGGCGGTGATGATGCGACTGACTTTGCCGAGATGCTGATGCGTATGTATATCCGCTACTGCGAGCAAAAAAGTTATCCAGTTCATGTGTTAGATATTTCGCATGCGGAAGGAGCAGGTATCAAGTCTGCAACTTTTGAAATTGACGCACCCTACGCCTTTGGAACACTATCGGTTGAAGCAGGGACTCATCGACTGGTACGAATGAGCCCTTTCAACGCAGCAGGCAAAAGACAAACATCCTTTGCGGCTGTTGAAATTGTTCCACTCGTGGAACAAACCGAAGCAATCGAGATTCCTGACGCTGATATCCGAGTGGATGTCTTTCGTTCAAGTGGTCCCGGGGGACAATCGGTGAATACCACCGACTCTGCTGTTCGTATAACTCACATCCCCACTGGAACCGTAGTTAGTTGCCAGAACGAAAAGAGCCAAATTCAAAACAAGCAAGCAGCAATGCGTGTTCTGCAATCAAGGCTGCTTGAAATCCGACGCCGCGAAGAAGAGGCAACTAAGAAACAGCTCGCTGGAGACGTCAAAGCTTCTTGGGGCGAGCAAATGAGAAGCTATGTTCTAGCTCCTTATCAAATGGTTAAAGATTTGCGCACTGAGTATGAAGAAAACAACCCGCAATCGGTGTTTGATGGTGGACTCGATGGATTTATAGCCGCGGGAATCCGATGGAGAATGCAGTCTCAGCCTTAGGCTTGAGGCAATATGATCAGCGTTAAAAATGTCACCAAGAAATACAAGGGAACTCCACGTCCAGCGCTTGACCAGGTCAGCCTGGAGATTGAAAAAGGCGACTTTGTATTCCTTGTAGGTGCTTCTGGCTCAGGGAAGTCCTCCCTCATGCGCCTCATGCTTCGCGAAGACGTTCCAAACTCCGGTTCGGTGCACGTGCTTGGTGAAAATCTCGTTGGACTGCCTGCAAGAAAGGTTCCGTTTTTCCGACGCCGACTAGGAGTAGTTTTTCAGGACTTCAGATTGCTTCCAAACAAGACCGTTAGTCAAAACGTCGCATTTAGCTTGCAAGTGATTGGTAAGTCAGAAGGGTTTATTCAAGAAGCAGTCCCCGACGTTCTTGGATTAGTTGGTCTTGGAGAAAAAGCGGATCGCCTCCCAAGCGAACTATCTGGTGGAGAGCAGCAAAGAGTTGCTCTTGCAAGAGCGATAGTGAACAAGCCAGCAATTTTGCTAGCCGATGAGCCAACCGGAAACTTAGACCCCACTACCAGTGAAGGAATCATGTCACTGCTCAACACCATCAACTTGAGCGGAACAACAATTGTCATGGCAACTCACGAACGGGGAATCGTTGACCAGATGAAAAAGCGTGTTGTTGAACTCAGTCATGGGCAGATTGTGCGCGATCAGGTTGCTGGTGGCTACGGAGTAAAGGAATAAGCATGAGATTTGGCTTCATGCTTTCCGAGGTTGCTCAAGGTCTAAGAAGAAACCTAGCCATGGTTGTAAGCATCATCTTGGTTACATTTATTTCGCTTACTTTTGTTGGAACAGCATCTCTTTTGCAGCTCCAAATCGGTCAGATGAAAAACTACTGGTACGACCGGGCTCAGGTAGCTGTTTACCTTTGCACCAACGTCTCTCCGGAAGCGACTTGCCCTCGCGGCGAAGCTTCGGAGGATGTGAAGCTTCAGGTTCAAGAACGTTTAGACTCGCCAACACTTGCACCATTCATTGAAAAGTACTACTTCGAAGATCACGACCAGGCGCTTGCAAATTTCCAAGAGCAGTTTGCTGGAAACGCTGTTGCTCAGTATGTCAAGGCAGAACAACTGAATGAGACTTTTTGGGTAAACCTTTATGATCCAAATCAGTCGCCAATTCTCACTGAAAGTTTCTCAGGGCTTGCCGGTGTCGAGGAGGTCAGGGACCAAAGGAGCTATCTCGATCAGATTTTCTTGATCTTGAACATTGCATCTTTGGCAGCGGTCTCGATCGCTGCGCTGATGCTTGTATCCAGTGCGCTTTTGATTTCCACCACAATCAGGCTTTCCGCCTTTTCTAGAAGAAGAGAACTCGGCATCATGAGGTTGGTAGGTGCCAGTAACTTCTCAATCCAGCTGCCCTTTATCCTCGAGGGCGTTGTAGCAGCACTCATTGGAAGCATTTTGGCTGGGCTGACGGTCTTGGCTTTGGTTCAGTTCTTCGTTCAGGGCTTCCTGGCGCAATCTCTACCATTCACTAGCTTTGTTGGCCTCAGCGATGGCATGCTTGTAGTTCCGCTATTAATTGCCGTTGGTATTGTGCTTGCGGCAGCAGCGTCGGGTCTTGCGATTCGTCGCTACCTCAAAATCTAGGAGTCGATCGTGCCGAGAGAGCGTGGCCAGCAAGTGGTGGCCACCAATCGTAAAGCCCGTCACGACTATCACCTCGAAGATGTCTTTGAAGCTGGCATTGTCCTAACTGGAACTGAAGTGAAGTCGTTGCGGGCTGGTCGCGCATCCCTGGTGGATGGATATGCCAC
>JBIIXH010000079.1:0-4883 GCA_044338475.1 Rhodoluna sp. | reverse complement strand
CAGTTGATGAAGGCCAAGGTGAACGAGGAGCTAAAGCGCAGCTTTAGACCGGAGTTCCTAAACCGAGTTGATGAAACAATCGTGTTCCCTCAGCTCTCACAAATTGAACTCCTGCAGATCGTTGAGTTGTTCATCAAGCGTCTAGCTACCCGCTTAGAGGAAAGAGACCTAACTCTCGAGCTAACCACGAAGGCCAAAGAGCGTCTAATGGAAATTGGTTACGAACCAGCACTTGGGGCAAGACCTCTTCGCCGAGCCGTTCAACGCGAAATAGAAGATCGCATCAGCGAGCAGATTTTGCAGGGTGAGCTGAAGAACTCAAGTCACATCGTTGTCGACTTCGTAAACGGCGAGTTCACTTTTGTTAGCAAGCTAAGAGAGCCAGTCGCTCAAGCGGTTTAGTCACCACCTAGACTTCCTGATGGCCTAGAACAAGAAACGGCGGCTCGCTATGGATACTTGGATTGACATCCTCTCCGACCCACATCACCTCTTGGCAGATTTCTTGATGAACGTTGGATTTGAGATCGTATTTGCCTGGATAACCTACCTCGTTCTCTTGAGGGTCTTCATAAAAAAAGGCAAAGGAAAGCACAGGCCTAAGTAGCCCGTAGGCGCAAATCCATAGCCAAAAATTACTTGGCAACACAGGCATGCCTAGCGAGCTGGCAAAACCAGCCCCAGTAAATTAGAGGAATGTCGCAAACCCCGAGAACGCTTTCCCCAGCCGTGTATCGCAGACGTCGCATTGGTGCACTAATAGCACTTGCAATTTTGGTGAGCTTAATTTGGGGTGGCGTTAACGCCGTTGGCCTTTGGATGGGAGCGTCTCCGACTCCTTCGGAGTCACCTCTTCCCGAGGGCGTGACTGAAAGCAGCGTCGTAGTTGATCCTGGACAGCCCTGCCCACCAGGAACCGTTGCGGTTATGGCTCAAGTCGGAGACAGCGCAGGAGTTTTGATGAACAGATTTAGCGCTGATCAAACACCACATATTTGGTTCACACTAACCAACACAAACTCTGTGGACTGCACCTTCAACGCTGGTGCAAAGGTTCAGTACTTCACTATCAAATCTGGTGACGAGCAGATTTGGACTTCTAGACAGTGTGATCGTGACAACCTAACAGACAGTGAAATAGTTCTAAAGGCTAGCCAGACCATTAGTAGTCCTGCGCAGCCGTGGGAAAAAGTTTTTTCCAGCCCGACAGGTTGCGGAACTGACGAGACTCCAGTTGCAACTGGAGGAGCCAGCTACCACGTCGAGGCTGAGGTTAGCGGAGAGCTATCTAGCAACGATCAACAGTTCGTGCTGGATTAGCTCTTTAGTCCCGCTGCAAGAGCTTTCGTTAGCTGAGTAAAACTCGCGTCAATAACTTTTGTAAATCCCAACCGCTTAGCTTCGTTTTGTCTAATCACGGCTTGATTTACTTTCCTAATCTCGCCAGCAAGGCTAATCTCGCCAAAGGCCACGACGTCGTGAGAGATTGGCTGATCCTTGATGGCAGATGCAATCGCAAGAGCAATGGCTAGGTCTGCTGCTGGCTCAGAAATCTTTACACCGCCCACTGTTGAAACGTAAACATCAAGCTCCGACAGGCGTAGTCCCGCTCGTCTTTCTAGAACGGCAAGTAACATCGCAACTCTTGATGCATCAACACCGTTTGTTACCCGTCGTGGTTGTGCAGTTGAGCTCTTGACAACCAACGCCTGAACCTCAGAGATTAGGGCCCGCTTACCTTCTAAAGTCACCGTCACGCAGGTTCCAGAAACCTGAGTCTCGTTTCTGGAAAGAAACAACCCGCTTGGATCCGAAACTTCAACAATGCCATCCCCAGTCATTTCGAAGCAACCGACTTCATCGGTTGGACCAAATCTGTTCTTGAATGATCGAATAAACCTGAGGCTGGTTTGTCTGTCGCCTTCGAAATGACAAACCACATCCACCAAGTGCTCCAAAGCCCTTGGCCCAGCAACAGAACCGTCTTTAGTGACGTGACCAACAAGAATGATTGGGAGATTAGATTCTTTAGCTACCCGAATCAGATTTGCTGCAACTTCACGAACCTGAGAGGGCATTCCTGCTGCACCGTCTATTTCACCGGCGAGTATGGTTTGCACGGAGTCAACAATCAATAGATCGGGTTTTAGATGCTGGACCTGGCCTAGCAGGGTAGATAAGTCATTTTCCGAAGCCAGATAGAGATTCTCCGATAGTGCGCCAGTTCTATCGGCTCGAAGCTTGATTTGGCCAGTGGACTCTTCACCGCTGACGTATAGAACTCGAAGACCAGACTTAGCGCTGTTGGCTGCTACCTCCAGTAGCAAAGTTGATTTACCAACACCAGGCTCTCCGGAGAGCAAAACCACAGCTCCTGGAACAATACCTCCACCTAGAACTCGGTCAAACTCACCAACTCCGGTTGGTCTGGAGTGCACTTTATCGGTGGAGATTTCCGTGATGGGTTTGGCTGCAAAATCATCTCTGATTAGAGCTGGCTTTATGGAGCGAACTATTCCCGTGCCTCTGCCTGCGCCGACAGCGGTTAGCTGAACGGTGTCCCAGGCCTGGCATTCACCACAGCGGCCAACCCACTTGGCTGTAGACCAGCCACACTCCACACACGAAAACTCTGCCTTGGTCTTTGCCATGATCCTCCAATAGCTTCCAAACTTACCCTGACCCACCGATAACAATGTGGGCCTAGGCTTAAACCATGGAAACGAAGCAAATCGCAATTCTTGGCACGGGCTCAATGGGTAAAGCCATTCTCGCTGGGTTAGTTAAATCGGGAACAAAACCTGCCAACATTCGCGTAACAACAAAGACCCAGGCCAGTGCGGACTCCATCTTTTCGGCTCAGGGTGTGCAGGCAATCTCTCTTGAAAAAGACACCGCAGCTAATACCTCAGCGGTCAAGGATGCAGAGCTAGTGATTTTGGCTGTTAAGCCAAACCTGATTCTGGAAACCCTCAAGGCAGTTGCAACTGATATAAAGCCAGGAAGTCTTGTAGTTTCTGTAGCGGCCGGAATCACGACCGAGGCAATGGAAGAAGTTTTGGGAGGCCAAGTAGCGGTTGTCCGAGCCATGCCAAATACTCCATCGGTTTTGGGCTTGGGTGTGACAGGTATCTCTGCAGGCTCTAATGTTTCCAAAGATCAGCTTGAGCTTGCTGTGAAGCTGTTTTCGAGCGTGGGTAAAGTCCTGGTTGTCGATGAGAGCAAGATTGATGCCCTCAGCACAATCTCTGGGTCCGGCCCAGCATATGTTTTCTACTTCGCCGAAAAACTTATTACCGCAGCCAAGTCACTTGGATTTAGCGATCAAGAGGCAAGCTTGATGGTGAAAGAAACCTTCCTTGGTTCCGCAACCTTGCTAGCCACATCTTCTAGCTCCCCAGAAGAACTAAGACAACAGGTGAGCTCACCAAATGGAACGACTATGCAAGCAACTGGAAGATTTGACGCAGCGGATTTAGAAAAAGTATTTATTGAAGCAACTGAAGCTGCGTTAGCTAGAGCAAAAGAGTTGGGTAGAATTAAACCATGAGCGACATTTTCAAAGCACTTTCAAACCCAAACGCCCGTTTAGTTCTAGAAACTCTTGCAAAGACACCCGCTTCAACCTTGTCTAAGCTTGCCGAGACCAGCAAGGTTTCTTCTGATCAAGTAACTACACAGCTCACCGTATTGGTCGAGGCTGGGCTAGTTCGATCAACTGGATCTGGAACTAGCAAGAAGTACTCGATTAATGCCAAAGGCTTCACGCCATACTTGACCTGGTTCGCCAAGGTCGCAGAAGCCCAAGCAGTAGCAAAACTTGAGCAGCAGGTAACTGAACTTGGAGGAATGGTCGGCAGCGCCGTTTCGACCGGAACCAACTGGGTCTCTGATCAGGTAAACGCAAAAGTTGAGATCAATCCCAAGAAGTGGGGAAGACAATTAGGCAGGGTGCTTGCCGAAGTAAAAGTCGAAGCCCAAAAAGAAGTTAAGGGTGTTCAGAAGGACGCTAAGAAAATTGCCAAGACCGTGAAGGCGCGCATTAAGACCGGGAAGTAATTTCTCCCAAAAGCCCTTCAATCTTTAGCTTGATTGCATCTCTAATCTCTCGAACTTTCTCAATTGGCTGATCTTTAGGATCATCTAAAGGCCAATCCAGGTAAGTCTTACCCGGGAAGTAAGGGCAAGCATCGCCACAACCCATTGTGATTACGTAGTCACTGGCCAACACTTTTTCGTCAGATAACTTCTCTGGAACAGAAGAAGACAAATCAATTCCCTCTTCTAGCATGACAGCCATTGCCATCGGATTGATTTGTGTTCCAGGATCTGTTCCAGCCGACAACACCTGAACACTTTCTCCACCAAGATGCTTTAGGTATCCAGCGGCCATTTGTGAGCGGCCGGCGTTGTGAACGCAAACAAACAAAACTGTTGCCTTAGCTTCCATTTGTTTTGCCTTCTTTCTTGACGCGAATCAGCACCTCATTATGTTTTAGGAATCCTGGCTTCCAGGGTGGATCAAATCTGGACCAGTAAAGGTTTCCTTCTGGGACTAGACCAGCTTTGGCTACTGCTTCCAGTAGTTTTGTGCCCTCGTTTTCGAACTTATCTTTACTCCAAGAACCACCAAATTTTCTTGCAGCAGCCAAATGGGCCGGCACCGAAACCACCGAAACGCTCGAGTCAGCAGGGGATGGGGTGGAGCTTTCGTCCATTTCCTCAGGCATAACAAAACGGACTTTGTGCCTGCTGTTTGTTACTGATTCCTGAATTACGGGCGCGGTCATTGCAATAGCTTGCCTAGCTTTGTTGTTGCCACTTATGAAGTTCACCAAAGGTCTAAAACCCATGCTTCCAGCGTTGATGAAATCGCCGGTGAC
>JBIIXH010000078.1:0-4890 GCA_044338475.1 Rhodoluna sp. | reverse complement strand
ATCTTGCACCTTTTGTACGCAAGGTTTTTCACCAAGGCGCTGCATGACCTAGGTCATCTAGATTTTGAAGAACCATTCACCAGATTGCTAAATCAGGGAATGGTTCAAATGAATGGTTCCGCGATGAGTAAATCCCGCGGAAACCTAGTTCGCCTATCCGAGCAGCTCGACGAACACGGAGTTGATGCCGTGCGGCTCACCATGGCATTTGCCGGTCCACCAGAAGATGACATTGACTGGGCTGATGTTTCACCATCCGCGAGCTCAAAGTTTCTTGCCCGTGCCTGGCGATGCGCCAACGAAGTTGAGTCTGAACCTGGAGTGGACTTTGGCTCTGGAGATATCGAACTTCGAAGAGCCACACATCTGTTCTTACAACAATTTCCCGAACAGATCGAATCTTTCAAGTTCAATGTGGGTGTTGCGAAGGTCATGGAACTCGTTAACGCTTTGCGTAAAGCAATCGATGGCAAGCCAGGACCTAAGGATCCAGCGGTTCGAGAAGCTGCCGAGACGGTTGCGAAGGCGCTTAGTTTGTTTGCCCCATACACCGCAGAGGATATGTGGCAGGCTTTGGGCCATGAACCCGCTGTTGCTCTAGCAGGATTTGCTAAGCCACTTCCAGAGCTCTTGGTTCAAACCAGCTTGACTGCCGTTGTTCAAATCGATGGAAAGCTTCGCGACAAGTTTGAGGTATCGCCTGATATCACCGAGCAGGAGCTTGAGAAGCTTGCGATGAGTTCTGCAACAGTAAAGAAAGCTCTTGAAGGTAAGAGCATCAAGAACGTAATTGTTCGAGCTCCAAAGCTTGTCAACATAGCAACCGCTTAGGTTTTACACAGATTTACTGAGGGCCAATAGTGCCTTCTTCAAAATACCTAGCCTTGAGCTTCATGGACTGGCTCAAAAATCAGGTAATTGCCGCACTCTCTGGAGATCAGAAGGTTTCCAAGCAGCTGCTAATTGCACTTGCAGGCGTTGTTGCGGTTGCTTCATTGGTCTTGGTGGCAGTGAATCGACCAGAGCCCCCAACAGGGGAGTTCTCGGTCAGCACCGATGATGCAGTCAATGAAGTGATTGAGCAGTATTTATACATTCACGTAGTCGGTGAAGTAGTTTCCCCAGGGATGTATCAATTGCCAATAGGGGCCAGGTTGGTAGACGCTGTCTTTGCCGCCGGGGGACTTACCGATGAGGCGGATAACGCCAGCGTCAATTTGGCTCGGGAACTTACCGACGGTGAGCAAATTATTGTCTTCTCGATTTCCCAAGAGGGTCAATCAACTGGAACAAACTCTTCAGGGCTGATTAGTTTGAATCGCGCCGGCGATAAGGAACTCGAGGAGTTACCAGGAATTGGACCTGCGCTAGCGGGACGAATCATTGCCTGGCGCGAAGCCAACGGAGGATTCAAGTCCATTGAGGATCTGCTAAAAGTAAGTGGGATTGGGGAAAGCTTACTTTCGGGGGTAATTGATCTGGTAACCCTGTGACTCTGAGCGTTGCAGCCGCTGTGCTGTGGGCGCTACTTGCAATAGTTGCCATTGTTGAAGAGATTCCTAGCTGGTTACTTCTTGTTCTTGGGGCTGCATTATTTGCGAGCACAATCGCATTACCTGAACGTAAAAGAGCACTAGCTTCACTTCTCGGTTCCGCACTGGTTCTATCCGGGTTATCTTTTTGGCTTCAATCGCAGATCAACAAACCCGACTGGCTAGTTGAGTATTCATCGACGAATGCGAAATCCATAGTTGTTGCTGAAGTTCTGAATCGGCCGAAGGCTATCTCAACCGACTTTGGTAACAATCCTGTTTTTGGGGTTGCGGTAAGGCTGGAAAAGATCAATCAAGAATCTGTATCCGGTAGGGGATACCTGATCTACTCAGAAGCCAAGTTAGTTCGTGGGAACGTGATTGAGCTTGAGGCAAGTTTCGAAGAAGCGGGCAGAAACGCTAGAGATGCATTCTTATTGAAACCCAAAGGTGAAATATCAATTCTCTCCGAACCTTTAGGTCAACTAGCTTTCTTCAATGAATTGAGAGCTAACTACGTAGCTTTGTTATCTGGTGTGACACCGGATTCCAAGGTCTTGGTCGCGGGTCTTGCCATGGGTGAAGTCTCTGATCTCAGCGAAGAGCTGGAAGAGCAAATGCGTTCTGTCTCCCTTACTCACCTCGTGGCAGTTTCTGGAGCAAACTGCGCCATCGTCGTTGGAATGGTTTATCTCATCTGCGTTCGGCTTCGACTTGGCCGGACCGGAAGAACCGCGGTGTCGTTAGCTTCACTGGTTGGATACGTGATGCTGGTTGGCCCCGACCCAAGTGTTCTTAGGGCGGCCGTTATGACAGCGAGCGTCATTGTCATGGTGGCTCTTGGAAGAAGAACTTGGGCCCTGAATGCTCTTGCCATTGCTGCAATTGTTTTGTTGATAGCTGACCCATGGCTTGCGGTTGAGTATGGGTTTGGGCTATCTGTATTGGCAACATCTGGAATCTTGCTACTTGCTCCAGCCATGACCGAAAAGCTCTCCGGGAAGATGCCGATGCCGCTAGCGCTTGGCTTATCGGTAACCATGTCAGCGCAGTTACTGTGCCTACCCTTGCTGCTGCAATTACAACCCGGACTACCTACCTATTCGGTTATTGCGAACCTACTCGCGGGACCAATGGTCGCCCCGGTTACAGTTTTGGGAATCTTGGCAGTAGTTCTGACCCCCATTCTTCCTTGGTTAGTAGGACCGATTACCTGGCTGGCGTCGCTCGGGACTTTCGTAATCGAAAAGGTTGCAATCTTCTTTGCCGAGCTGCCCATCGTTTACTTCCCTTGGGTCACTGGTTTATCAGCAACTATCTTGAGCGGGCTTCTGATCTTGATGGTAAGTGCATGGCTTCGCTCAAACCTTCCTAGGCTCAGGCAGGCCAGTGTTGCCGGTTTAGTGATTGTTGCGGTTGCGACCCTCTCGGTTCCAGCGGCGTCAGAGATTTTGCCTGGCAGCTGGCCACTAAGTGACTGGGAAGTGGTGGCCTGCGACGTCGGCCAAGGAGACGCTCTAGTAATTAGATCTTTGGGCCGTATTGCGGTGATTGATGTTGGTAAGGACGAAGAACTGATTGACACATGTCTTAGTGAGCTTGGTGTAAGAACTATAGATCTACTGGTGCTCACCCATTTTGATTTCGATCATGTCGGAGGACTATCTGGAGCACTTGGCGGAAGAACAGTTTCTAATGCAATCATTTCTGGTTTTCCAGATGATCGCCCAGCCACCAAGAGCTCTCTTGACCAACTCAAGGAAATCGGGACCCAAGTCATCATCGCCGAACCAACCATCAGCGGGTCCCTCGGTGAATTCGGTTGGAGAGTTTTGGCACCCACAAAGACAGCCTCTGAAGCAAAGGATTCCAACGACGCTTCAGTCACCATGGTGTTTCGATCTTCCGAGCTGGATCTTGTTTTACTAGGTGATCTTGGCGCTGAAGGGCAGGAGCGGGTTGCAAGATCTGTCATGCAGGTTATCGGAAGCTCCAAGAATCCCTTGATCCTAAAAGTCTCGCACCATGGATCAAATGATCAGTCGGCTACTTTTCACCAGCAGCTAGACCCAGACCTTGCTCTAATTTCTGTTGGCTCAGAAAACGGATACGGACACCCTGGCAAGCAAGCACTCCAAATCCTTGACTCGGTTGGCGCTCAAGTTCTTCGAACCGACCTACTTGGGGCAATTGCCATCGCAAGTTCCGGTGGCGAGCTTCAATGGTCCGCTACCGGTAGGTAGGCTAATCGAGTGGGTAAAGCAAAACAGGTTTCATGGCGGGACGCCAAGGCTGCGCCGATTGTTTTTGTTTCAGGACCAGAAGACTATCTGGCTGATCGTGCCATTCGTTCCATCCGAGACCAGCTTAGAAAAAAAGATACTGGCCTAGAAGTGCATGAAATTGCTGCCGCCGATTACTCGACAGGACAACTCGACGCTCTGGCTAGCCCGTCTTTGTTTATGGAGCCGAGACTGCTAATTATTAGCGGCGTCGAAAAGTGCAGTGATGCCCTCATTGATGACGGCTTGGCTCTTCTCGAAACCCCTCAAACCGAGACAACCGTAATTCTTCGGCATAACTCATCCAGCGTTAGAGGCAAAAAACTAGTTGACGCCATCAGGCTAAGTGATGCCGCAGTCGAAATTAGCTGCGCCAAGATCGATAAAGACAGCGACAAAGCAGCCTTTATACAAGCTGAGTTTGCAGCTGCTGGCAGAAAGGTAACGCCTGGAGCTGTTCGGGCTTTATCTGATGCTTTTGCTGATGACCTCTCAGAGCTTGCTGCTGCTTGCACCCAGCTGCTGTCAGATCAAAGTGAAAACATCGATGAAGCAATGGTCGATAAGTACTACGGGGGAAGAGTTGAAACCAACGCTTTCAAAGTTGCCGACGCCGCCCTTTCTGGGCAATCAGCCGAGGCATTAGCCCTGCTTAGGCATGTGATTGCTACCGGTGCTGACCCAGTTCCAGTGGTTGCCGCATTTGCAATGAAGGTTCGACTAATGGCCAAAGTTTATGGAAACAAGTACGCAAGTGCTTCAACTGTTGGAGCACAACCCTGGCAGATTCAACGAGCCCAGAAAGACTTGGCCGGTTGGAGCGAAGAGGGACTAGCTGAGGCCGTAATGGCGGTTGCCACCGCTGACGCCGCAGTAAAAGGTATGGAGCGCGATACTGTTTTTGCGCTGGAGAAGCTTGTGTTACTACTAGCCAATAGAGGGCAAAAAAATACCGAGGTCAAATGACCTCGGTAAGTTTCTAAAGATCTTTACTTGAGTCCAGCTACCTTTTTGGCAAGAGCTGACTTACGGTTAGCAGCCTGGGACTTGTGAATAACGCCCTTGGATACTGCCTT
>JBIIXH010000004.1:0-20213 GCA_044338475.1 Rhodoluna sp. | reverse complement strand
AATACGAAAACAAGAATTGGGTGGAGTTTGTCAGAGGACTTTGATGTTGCGGTAATCGGATCCGGTTTCGGTGGATCAGTTGCAGCACTACGCCTCAGCGAAAAAGGCTACAAAGTCCTAGTGATCGAATCGGGAGCCAGGTTCGAAGATAACGATTTCGCCAAGAGCTCATTTAATCTTAAGAAGTTTCTTTTCTTCCCAAAGCTTGGCCTGAAAGGTATCCAGCGCATCGATTTATTGAAAAACGTTTTAGTTATGTCCGGGGCCGGTGTTGGCGGCGGATCTCTGGTTTACGCAAATACTCTGTATCGGCCGCCTGCGAGATTCTTCACAACCGGTAGTTGGTCCGACATGGCGGACTGGCAGAAACTTCTTGAGCCTTACTATGACCAGGCCGAGCGAATGCTGGGGGTGGAAACCAATAAGTACTTTTCACCAGCGGACGAAGCTCTAAAAAAGGTAAGCGATCGTCTGGGCTTCGGTTCCAGTTTCCAAATGGCTCCGGTTGGTATTCACTTTGGTGAAGAAGGCAAAACAGTCGAGGACCCATACTTCGGAGGTAAAGGTCCCTCTCGAACTGGATGCATCAACTGCGGTGAGTGCATGACAGGTTGTAGGCATGGAGCAAAGAACACCCTCGTAAAGAACTACCTATACCTAGCGGAGAAACTTGGCACCAAAGTCATGCCACTAACCAAGGTTGTAAACATTGAGCAGGTATCCGGTGGATACACCCTCACTTTAATTCAAAGCGACAAGTTATTCCCTCGCAAGCAAACCATTACAGTTCCAGAAGTTGTTGTTGCCGCAGGAGCCCTAGGCTCTGCCAAGCTTCTTCACAAAGTCAGAGCCAAGGGAAACCTGGCTGGCATCAGCCCAAGACTTGGCGAGCTATCTAGAACCAACAGCGAATCACTTCTTGGAGTAGTTGCCAAAGGTAAAGAAGTTGATTTTTCAAAGGGTTCAGCAATCACCTCGTCTGTTTTCCCTGACGCTGATACACACATCGAGCCTGTTAGATATGGTCGCGGATCAGGTTTTATGGGACTTTTACAGTCGGTTGTTGCAAGCGGCCCCAAGGGTCAAACCCCAAACATCTTTAGATTGATTGGTGTGACGCTTAGGAATCTTCCAAAGCTTCCAAACTTTTACAACTTGCGAACGTGGCCAGAGCGAACCCTTATCTTGCTGGTTATGCAATCAAGAGATAACTCTCTAACTACCTATTGGAAGCGAAGGCTAACCTCAAAACAAGGTCACGGTGAACCAAACCCAGCCTGGGTTCCAATGGGACACACCGTTGCAAAAGAGATTGCTAAAGACGTGAATGGAACTGCAGGAGCAGTTATTGGAGAGCCTTTTGGTATTCCACTCACCGCACACTTTCTAGGAGGAGCGGTAATCGGTAAAGATGCAAACACAGGTGTGGTGGATGGCTACCTTCGAGTATTTGGCCAACCAGGATTACACATAGTTGACGGCTCAGCTTTATCTGCGAACCCCGGAGTCAACCCTTCACTTTCAATTACCGCTTTGGCTGAGTGGGCGATGGCTCACTGGCCAAACAAATCAGAACAAGACACTAGGCCCCGTCTTGGTGAGAGTTTCAGAGTCGTTGATTCTGTTAAGCCAAACAACCCGGCTGTGCCAGCATCAGCGAGCGGAGCTCTCAGGCTTCCTCTCCGAGTTATCTAGTTGCTCTCGGTGCTTGGACTCAATTCCTTGGCCGATGTAGGTGCTGATGATGATCACGGCAGCGCCGATAATTCCAATCACCGCGAGGGTCTCTCCACCAAATACCACGGCAATTACAACAGCCCAAATGGGTTCGGTTGCTAGAAGTAGTGAAGATCTTGAAGCAGAAGTTCTTCTAATTGCCCAAAGCTGAGCAACAAATGCGAACACCGAACAAAATAGTGCCAAGAACAGAGTCCCTGCCCACTGGGCAGGACCAAAGGTTACGATGGCATCAAAAGCGCCCTGGATATCAAAAACAAAGAAAACCACAGTTGCGGTTAGGCATTGCATCAAAATCATGTTGAAGCTACTTGCCTCACGATTCTTGGTGAGAACTCCCTGAGCCGTAACGTGAACAGCTCGAACGATGGCTGCTATAAACAGCAACACATCGCCCCAGTTCGGCTCTTGAATTCCGTTTCCGGTTACCAGGAGCCCTACGCCAACAATGGCGCCAACGGCGGCTAAGAAGAAGGATCTTGGGAGCCAACGCCTTTTCCAAGCCGATTCCATAATCGGGGTAAAAATAATCGTCAAGCTAATCAAGAGGCCAGCATTGGTTGCCGAAGTTATCTTCAAACCAAAGGTTTCAACAGTCATAATCGCCGACTGCGTCAGACCAAATATGACTCCAAGAACCAGATCGGTTCTGGAGAACTTCTTTCGACGAATCAACCAAATTGCAATCATTGCAAGGGTGGCGATTCCGAATCGAACGGAAAGCATCGCAGGGACAGTTGCAAAAGGGGTAATCGCTTTCGCGGAAAGGTAACTAGCCCCCCAAACCACAGCAACGGCCAGTAATACAAGGTCAACCTTGGATGCCCGAAGCGCTCTAAGCAATTGCTTTTTTCCTAAACAAACTCAAGATGCTGCCCTGCGAGATGGCTGCTCCCAAGATAACAATTAACCCGCCGACTGGTTCGTACCAGTGCAGCTCCTCACCTAAAAGTAGAACTCCAAGGATTACGGCAATCACGGGTGTGATGTATGTGACAGACGAGGCAATTGCGCTTCCAACAACCTCAAGAATCTTGTAATAAAGCAGATAGGCAACGCCGCTTCCTAAAGCCCCAAGGGTGACGATACTGGCAACGGACTCAAAATTCGGGGTGCTTGTGAACAAGGGTCCAGACAGCAAGTAAAAAGGTAGCAGGGTAATAGCCGCGGTTCCGATCTGCCCAAACACCGAAACCTCGGTGGGAAGTTTTAGAGGTGTGATGTTCTTTCTAACATACGGAGTCCCAATCCCGTAAAGGGTTATGGCAACTAGCAAAGCAAGAATGGCAATCGGATTATTTGAGCCGAACCCCTGCCAAGCGCCAAGAACAATCAGAACCCCAACTAAACCAACTACGATCCCTGTGATCACATGAGCTTTTAGCTTCTCTGTTCTAAAGGCAATCAGAATTACTATCACGGTGGTGATTGGAGTCACCGCATTGATAATTGCCGCTAGAGCACTAGTTACCTGAGTTTGGGCGTAGGCAAATAAGACGTATGGAACCGATCCCATGTAAATGCCCGCAATAGTCAGGTGTTTCCATGCGGCAAAACTTTTTGGCAGCTTGGATTTGAAAACTAGCATGGCTACCAGCATCGAAAGAGCACCAAACACTGTTCTCCAAAAAGCAACCCCGATGGGGTTCAAAACGGTCAGGGCCAATTCAATAAACAAAAAAGAAGCGCCCCAGATTAATCCAGCCACCGAATACATGGCTACCCAAGGCTTTTTGGAGCTCATCAACTAACTGCGACCCATCCTGCGCTCCAGAACTACCAGGGTAAACACAATGGCTGAACCCACACCAAACATCAATAGCTCAAGACCAAAACTCGACGGGGGAGCAAGTAGTCCACCAGATTCCAACTGCCAAGGCCAAAGTGCTCTTAGTGAACCAATCATGAGACCGGTCATCACGACCATTGTCATCTTCAACTTGTGTTCCAGTAACCACTGAAGCAACGACACAAATGAAGCCAAGCCAAGAATTGCGCCAAGCACGAAAGTTCCTAGGTAACCAAAGTCTCTGTCGTTTACAGCAGCCAATGTCGGTGCATACATACCGAGTGCAAGCAATAGGTATGAACCAGATATACCAGGTAGCACCAGCGCGCAAACCGCAAAGGCTGCCGAAACCATGATCACGATAAAGCTGGGGTCAGCATCTAGTGCCCGAGGAATCGAAGTAAAGGCAAATGCAGCCGTTGCCGAAACAAGCAAGACCACATAGTGAATAAGCTTCCAACCCATACCCGAAAGAGTGATTGGAACAAATAGCGATGCTGCGATTAATCCTGCAAATATAGCTTTTGTAATTGTTGGGTATTGCTCCAATAGCGGCTCAACAATCCCAGCCCCAACAAATATGGCCGTGACCATACCAATGAGCATTGGGACAAGAAGTGACCAAGAGATCGCTTTGAAGTGCGAAGTTGATTTTGCAAAATTGATTTTTGAGAAACCAAATAGAAGAACGATTCCACGAACCGCTTCAGCAGCGGAATCGATAACCCTGGTGTAGACGCCGGTGATGAGTGCAATTGTTCCCCCAGAGATTCCTGGGATTAGTTCCGCAATGCCAATTAGTGCCCCGCGAATGAAATTCAATAATGTATCGAGGATTCGGATAGGTTTTTTGTTGCTTCCAGGAAGATTACTCACCCGTATAGTTTCCCAGATAAGTAATCATTTAGCTTTCGCCTCACTAGTGGTTCTTGGGCCAAGTAGTGCTCCACCAACAATCAGAGCAGTTGCAACAAGTAACTGCCAACTGAGTGAATCACCGCTAACTAAAACAAGCAAAACAGTTGAAAGAAGCGGAGTCAAAAATGCCAGCAAGCCAATTCTTCTAGGATCGCCAATCTTGAGAGCGGCATCCCAGAGGTAGAAAGCTCCACCGAGGGGCCCAGCCCCAAGCAGCACCAGCAACACCCAGTCAGAGGAGCTGATGTAAGCAGCTGGCTCAAACACGAAGTGTGCTCCAAGAGCTAGAAGCCCAGACACCAGAGCAAATAGGCCAATCGAGGCAGTTGGGAAGCTCGCGACCTTGGTGGTTGCCAAAGAGTAGGTTGCCCAAATCACAGCAGCAGCCAAAGCAAACAGGTAACCAATTTCAATTGAAGAAGACTCAAGACCTGAACTGTTGTAAGTTATGGCGATTACCGCTCCGGCAAACCCGGATAACGCCGCTAGTACATATCTAAGATTCAGCTTGAGTGATTTGGTGAACAACGGACTCAACAAAACAATCAAAAGCGGCCAAAGGTAGTTCACAAGATTTGCTTCAACTGCCGGTGCGGTTTGGAGTGCCAGGAAGAGCATGAAGTGATATCCAAACAGTCCATATACGCCAATCAATAAAGTTCGAACTGGAATCTTCCATGGAGTCAGCCCGGATCTCAGAGCCGGTAGGGAAACCGCAGCGCCAATCAAAAGACCAATACCTGTCAAAAGAAATGGGGGAATGTCAGAAAGTAGCGTGGCTAGTGATGCCAAAGTGGCCCAAAGTAAAACTGCGCCGAGGGTTAAAAGGTCCGCTTTCATCCCTAAAGTTTATGGGACAAAACTAGTACTAAAAGTTACTGAAAAAAGTCCAAAAAGTTTATAAAAATCAAAAAAATATTTCAAAAAACACCCCTTACACGCCAGTGTTTGCGTGGATTGGTGTTTATTTCATTCCTAAGAGAGAATGGAAGGACACGAAGGAGTGATAGAACGTGTCCAAAGTTCTAAACCTAAAACACGATCCTGCCGGAAGGCGCCGAGTACCGGAGAAATACACCCCAATTAGCAAGACGAGGGTGAAGAAATTATTAGCTCAAGAATGGGCTACGTTTCGTTCCCAAACAACTAACTCAGCCACGCACAACAAACGTGCGAGCAAGGTTTTGCCTCTAGGCGTAACCTCGAGTTTCCAGCACTGGGATCCACACCCAATATCAATAGTGTCCGCCAAGGGCGCTTACTTCAAAGACGTTGACGGTCGAAAACTACTCGACCTATCGATGGGCTTTGGTGCGATGTTGGTTGGCCACCTCAACAAAGATGTTGTGAGGGCAGTCAAGAAAGCCATGCGTTCTGTCGGAACACTCTTTGTTACCCCGGGACCTCTTGCAACAGAGGCTGCGGAGCGTTTCCAGAGGCGATTCGACATCGACATGTTGCGCTTCACGAACTCAGGAACCGAATCGACGATGTATGCGATTCGTGCTGCCAGGGCTGCAACAGGCAAAAAGGCAATAATCAAAATTGAAGGTGGTTACCACGGTGGTTACGACCCACTTCTGGTATCAGTAAAGGCACCGGTCGAGAAACTCGGAACTGTGTCCGCACCGAAACCTTATTACCCATCAGAAATTGAAGGTGGAGAGGTTTATGTTGTTTCATACAACGACACCGTTCGACTAGAAGCAATCATGAAAAAACACGGCAAAGAAATTGCCGCGTTAATGATGGAACCGATTATTGAAAACCTTTCAATTATTTTGCCGGACGAGGGTTACCTAAGAGCAGTAAGAGAGTTGTGCGACAAATATAAGATTGCACTTATCTTTGACGAGGTAAAGACCGGTCTCACCGCAGGTGTTGCTGGAGCTGCAATCAGAGTTGGCGTAAAGCCAGATCTGATTACTCTTGCTAAGAGCATCGGTGGAGGATTACCACTTGCTGCTTTTGGAGGTAAAAAAGAATTCATGCAGCCAGTAGTTGATGGTCGCATGGCTCACTTTGGTACCTACAACGGAAACCCGCTTGTAGTTGCTGCAGCTATTGCGGTGGACAACATTGCCACACCTGAAGCTCTTGCGAAGGCTGAAGCAATCAACAACAAAACCCTTGATGCAATCGACAAGATCATCGATGAGTACGCTCTTCCAGCTCACACCGTTGGCTTTGGAGTGAAGGGTGCTGTTATCTGGTCACCGACCCCAGTTCGAAACTATCGAGATTTCAAAGCAACCGACTTTGAGCTTGCGGAGTTGAGTTGGCTGTGGGGACTAAACCGTGGCATCATCACCCCTCCGGGACTTGATGAGCAGTGGCTAGTTTCTTTTGCACACACTCAAAAAGATATGAACAAGCTTGTTCGATCTTTCCGTGAGTTTGCCAAGGCAATAAGGGGCTAGAAGCCAGATCTAATAAACCCATGCGATCCACTAACTGGATCGCATGGGTTTTTTCTTACCCTGAGCAATTTGCCTAGGTGAAACCTTTTAGTTCTGCGGAAAACCTAGGTTGATTCCGCCATGGCTTGGATCAAGCCACCTGGATGTAATTACTTTGGTCTGAGTGAAGAAGCGGAAACCCTCTTCACCGTGAGCTCTGCTATCGCCAAAGAGCGAGTGCTTCCAACCACCGAAGCTAAAGTATGCAACTGGCACCGGGATTGGAACGTTGATGCCAATCATTCCCACTTCGACCTCGTTTTGGAACTTACGAGCAGCTCCGCCATCGTTTGTGAAGATAGCTGTTCCGTTTCCAAATTCTCCGGAGTTGATTAGCTTCAGCCCCTCTTCGTAGCTTTTGACTCTAACTACCGATAACACAGGACCGAAGATTTCTTCGGTGTATACCTTGGAGCTGGTTGGCACGTTATCAATCAATGTAGGCCCCAGCCAGAAACCTCCTGCTGCGCCGTCCGGAACCACTGTTCTTCCATCGACGACAATCTTGGCGCCGTCTTTTTCGGCAACTTCTATATATGAAGCAACCTTGTCTCTGTGAGCTTTAGTGACAAGCGGTCCCATGTCACAACTTCTTCGGCCATCTCCAACTTTAATTTGGCTCATTCGCTCAGTAATCTTGGCGATTAACTCATCGGCGACCGGTTCGACCGCTACAACAACCGAAATGGCCATGCATCTCTCGCCCGCAGAACCAAAGCCTGCGTTCACAGCAGAGTCGGCCACTAGGTCAAGATCAGCGTCTGGAAGAACCAGCATGTGGTTCTTTGCTCCACCTAAGGCCTGGACCCGCTTGCCATTTTTAGCTGCTGTTTCGTAGATGTATCTGGCAATCGGGGTAGAGCCAACAAAAGAGATGGATGCAACATCCGGACTGTTTAGCAATCCATCAACGGCTTCTTTGTCGCCATGCAGAACGTTAAAAACACCGTCTGGCAAGCCAGCCTCTTTCCAAAGCTTGGCAATCCAGTTGGTTGCGGAGGGGTCTTTTTCGCTTGGCTTGATAACAACGGTGTTGCCAGCAGCGATAGCTACCGGGAAAAACCACATCGGCACCATGGCAGGGAAGTTGAATGGGCTGATTATGCCAACCACCCCCAAGGGCTGTCTTATTGAGTAGACATCGACGTTGGTTGAGGCATTCTCGGAATACTCGCCTTTTAGTAGATTTGCCAAACCGCAAGCAAACTCGACAACTTCTTGGCCGCGAGTGATTTCCCCAAGTGCGTCAGAAATAACCTTCCCGTGCTCGGAGGTAATGATTTCTGCCAGTTCACCCTTTCTGGCCTCAAGTAATTCGCGGAAGCTAAAGAAGATTGACTGTCTTCTTGCAAGTGACAAATCACGCCAAGCGGGGAAGGCAGCCTTAGCAGCTGCGATGGTAGCCGTGATTTCAGAGGAATCTGCAAAGCCAACTCTTTTGGTGGCTTCACCGAGTGCCGGGTCAAAAACATCACCGAATCTGCCAGATTTACTTTGAACGCTCTCGCCGTTTATCCAGAGCGGAACTGTTTCCATATCGGATACCTCATTCTTAGTCATTTGCCGGCGAGAAGTCAGCGTCTTGTTTACTTTTTTACAAACTCAATCGTTAGAGGGTATTTATAGAATTCGCCCTGCGAGGTCTTGATTGCGGCGATGATTCGGAAGATCAACCACACTAGTGGTGGAACCCAAAGCAGCACCCAGCCGATTATAGAAACCGCGAGGACAACTACTGCCAGCAACATCGTGATTCCAAAGTTTAGCGATTGCCTGACGTGGTGAGAAATGAATGGACCCTTGCCATTGAATGCAAGATATCCAATAACTGGCGCAAGAAACTCAAAGGGTATGGCTAGAAGGTGTCCGGCAATCGCCCACGCCTTCTCACTGTCTTTAGACATCGGTGAGTTGCTCGCGTAAGGATTGCTTTTTGCCAAGGGGACTTCCTATCTCTTTGCTTTCAAGACTAGGTCGGTAATTGCCTTTTTGTTTGCAGGAGTGAGCTTGGTTAGCGCAAAAGAGGTTGGCCACATCGAACCTGAATCTAGGTTTGCGGACTCATCAAAACCAAGAGTGGAGTATCGAGACTTCCACTTGCCAGCATTTTGGAAAAAGACCAGAACCTTGCCATTTTTGTAATACGCAGGCATCCCGTACCAAGTCTTTGGCTCTAGCTCCGGAGCGATTGTTGTAATCAGCTTGTGAATGGCCAAAGCGAGCTCTTTATCCTCTTTGTTCATTTCCTTCACTTTGGCCATGAGCTCGGCTTCGCCCTTAAGTCCCTTGGCCTTATTCTTTAGCTCCTGAGCCCTGTCTTTCATTGCCTGACGCTCTGCGGCGCTAAATTTCTCTGTTGCCTTGGCCATGATTCGGACCCTTTCCAGACGCTAACGTGGCGCATCCACTCCAGTATCCAATGATATTAGCCTTTAGATTGGGTGGTTTAGAAGGTTGATCCATTGGCTAGTATGGGAGGAATACTCCAGCGCCGGAGAATCTTCGGCGGCGGTAAACCCTCGCGGAAGGCAGAAAATGACCCAGAGTCCCTGGTTGGCGCACTATCCAAAAGACGTTCCAGCAGAGCTGGCAAAGGTTCCCTTTGTTCACTTGGCCGAACTAGTCAAGAAAGCCAGCATCGAATACTCCAAGACAATAGCTTTCACCCAAGTCATGCCAAACGGTATGAACGGGTCACTCACATATAAAAAGATCGACTCACTCTCAGATGACTTCGCCGCCTACCTTAGAGAGACTCTAAAACTAAAGGCTGGAGCAAGAGTTGCAGTTCAGATGCCTAACTGTTTGGCATACCCGATAGTTGCCTTTGGGGTTATGAAAGCAGGTTTGGTTCTTGTAAACACCAACCCGCTATATACCGCGCCGGAGATGGCTTACCAGTTTGCAGATTCTGGAGCAGAAGTTCTTGTCGTGATTGACATGTTTGCAGACCGACTACCTGAGGTTCTTCCAAAGACCAAGATCAAGACTGTTGTGACAGTGAAGATCTCAGAGTTCTTCCCACCAATCGTTGGCGGAGTTATCCGTCTAGTGCAGAAAGTTTGGAGCAGGACTCTTCCAAAGATCACCGTTCCACACACCAAGTTTCAGGCCGCGCTCGCTGAAGGCAGAAAGGCAAAGAACCCAACTGCAGCTGCCGGCTACCTAAAGGGAATCACCGCTGATTCAATTGCTGCCTTGCAATACACCGGAGGAACAACTGGTGTTTCAAAGGGTGCGATGCTTTCACACGGAAACTTGGTAACAAACACCTTGCAGCTAATCACTATGTGTGGTTCATTTATGCGTCCAGGAAAAGAAACTGTCATTACAGCGTTGCCGCTGTATCACATCTTCGCCTTCACAATTAACCTGCTTGGTTTTTACCACATCGGTGGAAGAAACATTTTGGTTCCATCACCCCGTCCACCAAGCAACCTACGCCGTGCCTTTGAGAACTACAAGGTCACTTGGCTAACCGGTGTGAACACTTTGTTCAACGCACTTCTAAATGAAACCTGGTTCACCGACAGCCCACCGAAGCAGCTACGCGCTTCGGCAGCTGGAGGTATGGCCCTGCACGAGTCAGTGTCCAAGAAATGGCGTGATGTGACCGGAACACCAATCGTTGAAGGATATGGTTTGACTGAGTCTTCACCGGTGCTTACATTCAACCCGCTGGGCGGAAAAGGTAAGGACGGAACAATCGGTATTCCAGTTCCATCTACCGAGATTCTCTGTGTTGATGAAAAGGGCAAGGAAGTTGCTCTTGGAGAAGCTGGTGAATTAATTGCCAAGGGACCACAGATCATGCTCGGCTACTGGGAGAAAGAAGCCGAAACCGCAAGCACCCTCAAGAAGGGTTACTTGTATACCGGAGACATTGCAACTATGGACAAAGACGGATACTTCACGATCGTTGACCGCAAGAAGGACATGATCATCGTTAGCGGATTTAATGTTTATCCAAACGAGATTGAAGAGCAGATTGCTGCAGTTCCAGGTGTCAACGAAGTTGGTGTCATCGGAATGCCAGATGACAAAACTGGTGAAGCTGTAGTTGCTTACGTTGTTGCAGGATTGCCTGCTCCAACAGAAGAGCAGATTATTGCTCACTGCAAGAAGTCTCTTTCTGCATACAAGGCTCCAAAGAAGGTTGTCTTCGTTGACGAGCTTCCAAAGAGCCCAATCGGAAAGATCCTGCGTCGTGAACTTAGAACTGGCGCAATAGAGAAGTCCAAAGCGGCAGCCGGGAAAGGTGCATAGATATGTTTAACTCAATGATTTTGATGGCGGAAGAAGTCGCCAACGAAGCAACTGTTGTTAATGAGTTCGAGCAGACCCTGCTTAGGATCTTCATCCTTATCATCATGTTCGGTCTCGGTGCAGGTCTAACCCCTAAGGATTTCGGCTTGGCTCTTCGTCGTCCATGGGGATTGATTATTGGATGGTTAACGCAGTTTGGTGTAATGCCGCTAACCGCATATGTCCTGATTGTCACTGTACTGTTTCCATTCTCACTCGATGAGAATATTGCCTTCATCGCGCTAGGTGCTTTGATCATGGGTGCCGTTCCAGCTGGAACAACTTCTAATCTCTTTACCTATTTCTCAAAGGGAAACTTGGCGCTGAGTGTGATGATGACAATCAACTCGACATTGTGGGCTTTTATCATGACCCCACTGATGCTGTTTATCTACGCCAACTTCCTAAGCTTGGACGACTCCATCACCATCGAGTTCACCGAGCTTGCAACAGTTATTGTCGGACTTATCATTCCGGTTGGATTAGGTATGTTGGTGCGTCGCTTAAGCGCCAACGCGGGCTCGGTGTTGGAGCTTATTGGAGGACTATTTGGAGTGCTATTTATTCCATTCCTAATCGCTATCTGGGTCCCAAGAAACTGGCAGCTATTGATGGTCACTGAGTGGCCAACCTACGTTGTTGCGATCGGGCTTGGACTAGTTGGAATAACGGTCGCCTTCTGGATTGCAAAAGCAATTGGCCTTCACCCGGCAAACGTTCGAACCATCGCCTTGGAAACAGGCATCCAGAACGGACCGCTAGCTATTGCTGTTATCGTCGCCGTTTACATCGACAGCCCAGGATTAGACAAGATCTTGCTTGTTCCTGCCCTGTACTCGCTGTTCATTGTGCTGATTTCAACCGCGGTCACCTTCGTGTTTAGAAGGGCCAACTTGGCTGCAGAGCAGAAGATTCCAAACTTGCTTTAGGAACTAACGCAAAGCAACCCCCCTGCAGCCTCTGTAGGGGGGTTTGCTTTTGCCGTGTTCGAATCAGGCGCCGAGGGCAAAAAACTTTGAAATCTTGGAATGTTCTGGGAAAACTTACAGGCGTTAGTCAGCTTAGTCAGCAGCAAATAACATAGAACTACACAAATCTTCTGCTTGGCCAAGAGGCAACCAATAACGCCCTCGGTTGGCATTCTAAGAATGGAATTGCACTTGGCTACTTTGCTTTACAAGCTCGGATTGTTCTCGGCGCGTCGCGCTTGGCTGGTGATTGTTTCCTGGGTTGTCCTACTGGGCATAACTGCAGGCCTTGCGCTTTCACTGGGTGGAAAGCTAACGACCAGTATCTCAATCGATGGAGTTCCCTCTCAACAGGTAGTAGACGAACTGCAAAAGAGTTTCCCAGATGCATCCAGAGCCTCCGGGCAAGTTGTTTTTCACAAAGCCAGTGGCACATTCAACCAAGCAGATATAGATGCAATCACCACTGCGCTGACTGGCACAGAGAACCTTCCTGGAATTTCAGAAGCCTTTAACCCATTCGAAGTTCAAGAAGAAATTGATAGTGCCGTTCTAGATCTTGCTGAGGGTAACCAGCAACTACTAGATGCACAGGCAAAGATTGATCAGGCGGAACTTGACATTGCTGAAGGTGAGCGAGAAATTGAAGCGGGAAAAACCAAGCTCGCTGGTGGTTTGACTGAGATACAGAAAACTCGAGCAGAACTAACCGCGAACCTAGCGCAAGTAAATGCAGGAATAAAGCAGTTCACCGATGCCGGCGCACCTGCTACCGCACAATTACTTGGAACCAAAGCTCAACTTGAAGCCGGCCTCGCCGAACTTGCCAGGCAGGAAGCAATTGCAAACGCATCCGCTGCTCAACTTACTCAAGGTGAGTTAGAACTCGCAGCGGCAGTTGAGGAAGTGGCCACTGGAAAGCTGGAACTCGAAGAAGGAAAAAAAGAACTTGAAACAGCGAAGAATCTAATTGATGCATCCGCGAACTTCACAACAGTTTCCAAAGATCAAACAGTTGCACTGGCAACAATTCGATTTGACAAAAGAGGCACCGAGCTAGAAGCGGGTACTAGAGAATCGGTCGTTGAGTATCTAAAAGAAGCTGACCTTAATGGAATCGAAGTTGAGTTCTCCCAGGAGCTCACTCAATCGTTCGGTGACATTCTAGGAATCGGTGAGGTCGTAGGGCTAATTAGCGCTGCAATAGTTTTGTTTGTTTTGCTCGGAACCTTTATTGGGGTATCACTTCCAATTTTCTCCGCAATCATTGGGGTTGGAATTTCGGCAACCATTACTTTGGCCTTAGCTTCCCAAATCGAAATGACTTCGACGACTCCCGTCTTGGGAGTGATGCTAGGTCTAGCGGTAGGTATTGACTACAGCCTGTTTATCGTGAATCGTCACCGTAGGCAATTAAAGTCTGGCGCGAAGCTAACTGAATCAATTGCTATCGCTAATGGAACAAGCGGCAACGCTGTCTTGTTTGCTGGTGTGACTGTTGTCATCGCACTCGTAGCATTGAACCTAACCGGCATAGGTTTTGTTGGCCTTATGGGGTCAATGGGTGCAATTGCGATTGTTGTTGCGGTATTGATTGCTTTGACCGTTACTCCAGCTGCGTTGTCCTTGATTGGTGATCGCATTCTCACCAAGAAAGAGCGAGCCAGTATTTCTACCGCTGCTAAGCGAAAGAAAGCTGCATCGACCAAGACTTCTAAGGCCCCAGTTTGGGCAACCAAGCACCCGTGGCTTGCACTAGCTGCAACTGTCTCTGTTCTTGGAATCATGGCAATTCCTCTATCGGATATGCGACTTGGTCTTCCAGACGGAGGATCTGAGCCAACTTACTCGAGTGCTTACAAGTCATACACCCTTGTTAGCGAAGCTTTTGGGCCTGGTTTCAACGGGCAGATCACAACTGTTTTAGAACTAAATAAACCAGTTGCCGAGGAAGACGTTCTTTCTTTGCAGTCGGAATTGGCTAGTGCGTTAGCGGGACTTGAAAATGTCACGGCCGCAGTCCCAGCAGCAGTTTCCGATGACAAGAAAACTCTGTTGTTCCAGGTAGTCCCAACCGGTGGCCCATCCAGCGTTGAAACCGAGCAGGTTGTGTATGAAATACGTGAGCTAAACCAGATGGTTGAGGATAAGTACGACGGCAAGATTGGCGCAATTGGAATCACGGCCACCAACATTGACGTGTCAGACAAGATCTCTGATGTCCTACCTCTTTATCTGACGACAGTAATCGTGCTTTCACTTCTACTTTTGATGCTGGTATTCCGCTCGATATTGATACCGATTCTTGCGGCAGCCGGCTTCTTGCTAACCGTAACGGCAACCCTTGGTGCTGTTGTGGCCGTATACCAGTGGGGCTGGCTATCAGAGCTGCTTGGTGTGACAAGCCCGGGACCAATCCTTAGCTTCCTGCCAATTTTCCTAATCGGAATCATTTTTGGTTTAGCTATGGATTACCAACTCTTCCTAGTTTCTGGAATGAGAGAAGCCTTTACTCACGGCAAGAAAGCTAAGGATTCGATCAACTACGGTATTCACCTAAGTCGGGGAGTGGTGATTGCTGCAGCGCTAATCATGGTTACAGTCTTTGGAGGATTTGCCTTCTCACACCTTGCAACAATCCGTCCTATTGGTTTCGGTTTAGCTATCGGTGTTTTGATTGACGCCTTCTTAGTGCGACTAATTCTGGTTCCTGCGGCTATGACAATTCTTGACAAGTCCGCATGGTGGATTCCAAAGTGGTTAGACAAGATCCTGCCAGACGTTGATGTCGAGGGAACCAAGATCGAGAACAAGAAGCTTCACTAGAAGCAAGCTATACGGAGAAGTATTTAGCCTCTGGGTGATGGAATACAAAAGCATCGGTTGACTGCTCCGGGTGAAGCTGTAGTTCTTCAGACAAGCTGACTCCAACACGCTCTGGCATCAGAAGCTCAACGACCTTCTTGCGATCTTCCATTTCAGGACAAGCTGGATAGCCCAAAGAGAATCTAGCGCCGCGGTACTTCAAATCAAAGTAACCCTGCATATCCTCGGGCTCTTCATTGGCAAAGCCAAGCTCTGCTCTAATGCGAGAGTGCCAGTATTCGGCCAAGGCTTCAGTTAGCTGCATCGCAAGACCGTTTAGTTCCATGTAGTCGCGGTAGCTGTTGTCTTCGAAAAGCACCTTGGTAACTTTTTCGACCGCAGAACCAAAGGTCACAAGCTGAACACCGAATACATCGATTTCACCCGATGCTCTTGAGCGAATGTAATCGGATAGACACAAGTGACCATCTCTTCTTTGTCTTGGGAAACTAAATCTCATTCGGTCGGTTCCGATTGCGCCACCCGAACCACCATCTGGTGCAAGCAAACCTGCTTTTCCAACTAGACCAGAAGGGTCGTTGTTGTGGTGCAAAACAATTAGGTCTTCGCCTTCAGAAACAGCGGGAAAGTATCCATAAACAACCGATGCGTCAGCAATTGCCTCAGAGAGAATTCGATCCAGCCAATAACGAAGCCTTGGTCTACCTTCGGTGCGCACCAATTCTTCGTAACCTGGTCCATCACCGCGGGTGGGTTTTAGACCCCACTGACCCATGAAGGTCGCGCGTTCGTCCAAGTAAGAAGAGAAATCGGCAAGGGCAATACCTTTAACAATCCTTGTTCCCCAGAAAGGAGGAGTTGGAACAGGGTTATTGCTTGCTACCTCTGACCTTGAAGGCATGTTCTCAGGCTCAGTTAGAACTAACTTGCTAGCTGCGTGAATTCTCTTTTTTAGCGGCTTCAGTCCAACAGACTCGGCATCTGCTCCACGAGCAATCGCAACCAGTGGCTCCATTAGATCGAGCCCCTCGAAAGCGTCTTTGGCGTATCTAACGGTGCCATCGAACTCTCCCGCTAGGTCGTCTTCGACGAAGGATCTAGTAAGGGCAGCGCCACCAAGAATGATCGGCCACTTCTTTGCAAGTCCCCTGGAACCAAGTTCTGCAAGGTTTTCTCGCATAACAACGGTTGATTTCACCAATAGACCACTCATACCAATAACGTCCGCATTATGTTCTTCGGCTGCCTTGATGATCTCCGAGACCTGCTGCTTGATACCAATGTTCACCACGTCGTAACCGTTGTTGGTCAAGATGATGTCAACGAGGTTCTTTCCAATGTCGTGAACGTCACCTCGCACTGTTGCAAGAACAATCTTTCCCTTGCCGGCGTCTTCGCTCTTTTCCATGTATGGCTCAAGAAGCGCTACCGCTGATTTCATAACCTCGGCGGATTGCAAAACAAACGGAAGTTGCATTTCGCCAGCACCAAATCGTTGACCAACAATCTGCATTCCGGCAAGTAGGTAGTCGTTGATGATGGCCAGCGGTTTATTGCCTTCAGACCTTGATAGTTCAAGATCGTTCTCTAGACCCTTAGAGTCACCATCAATAATCCTTCTTTCAAGCCTCTGGTTTACAGGTAGCGCTGCTAGCTCAGCTGCACGAGCATCGCGAATTGAAGCAGAATCTACTCCGTCAAATAGATCCAACATCGCTGAAAGCGGGTCGTAGCTTAGGTTTCCATCCGAATCGTATTCACGGCGGTCATAGATCAGATCTAGTGCAACTTTTAACCGGTCCTCAGGGATGTCAGCGAGTGGAACAATCTTGGCGGCATCGATGATGGCGGAATCAAGTCCCGCCTGGGTAGCCTCGTGCAAGAACACCGAGTTCAGAACGGATCTGGCCGCTGGGTTCAGACCAAAGGAAACGTTGGAAACACCAAGGGTGGTGTGAATACCTGGATACTTGGTCGTTATCTCCTTGATGGCGGCGATGGTTTCAAGACCATCTCGACGGGTTTCTTCCTGGCCAGTTGCAATTGGGAAGGTAAGGGCGTCGACGATGATGTCTTCAACCCTCATGTCCCACTTAGAAACCAGGTCATCGATCAATCTGGAAGCAATTCGAACCTTATCGGCTTGGTTTCTGGCCTGCCCCTGTTCGTCGATGGTCAGCGCGATAACGGCTGCACCGTGCTCTTTTACTAATGGCATAATCTTGGCAAAACGCGAGGTTGGACCATCGCCGTCTTCGAAGTTGACGGAGTTCACAACCGGTCTTCCACCAATGAGCTCAAGACCGGCTTGAATCACCGCGGGTTCGGTTGAGTCAATTACCAGCGGAAGTGTTGAAGCGCTAGCTAGTTTTGAAACCAGAGTTCGCATATCGGCGACTCCGTCTCGGCCGACATAGTCAACGGAGACGTCCAGCAAATGAGCTCCATCGCGCACTTGCTTGCGCGCGATGTCAATGCAGTCATCCCATCTTTCGTCAAGCATGGCTTCCTTGAATGCTCTGGAGCCATTGGCGTTAGTTCTTTCACCAATTGCAAGATAGGTGTTGTCTTGAGTCAGTGGAACATGCTGATACAAACTTGCAACACCGGGTTCGATTTCAATAGTTCTTGTGTGAGTGCTTGACTGACCGAGTCTGTCAACAACTGCTTTTAGGTGGGCAGGGGTTGTGCCACAGCAACCACCAATCATTGCTAGACCAAATTCCTTAACAAACTGTTCGTGAGCCGTTGCCAACTCCTCTGGTCCAAGGGGGTAGCTTGCTCCATTTGCTGTTAGCACCGGTAGGCCAGCATTTGGCATGACCATGATTGGAACTCTGGAGTGCTTTGAAAGCTGACGAAGGTGCTCACTCATTTCGGTGGGACCCGTCGCGCAGTTCAAACCGATCATGTCAACACCAAGTGGCTCGATTGCGGTTAGCGCGGCACCAATCTCAGAACCCATGAGCATGGTTCCGGTTGTCTCAACTGTCACCTCAACAAAGATCGGCAACCTGGTTCCGGTTTCCAAGATTGCCAAGCGACAACCGTTAATTGCAGCTTTGGTTTGGAGTAGGTCCTGTGAGGTCTCAACTAAGAAAGCATCCGAGCCACCCTTGACTAGACCAACCGCTTGCTCCTTGAAGGTGTCTCTCAAAAATGCGTAGTCAACGTGACCGAGGCTGGGAAGTTTTGTTCCAGGACCCATAGAACCTAGAACCCAGCGAGGCCTCGAATCTTTTTCGGTAAATCCGTCAGCTGACTCACGGGCAATTCTTGCACCGACTTCGGCTAGCTCTTCAATCCGATCTTCGATTCCATAGTCCGAAAGGTTTGACCAGTTAGCTCCAAAAGTATTTGACTCGATGCAGTCAATTCCAGCTTCGAAATACGCGTCGTGGACGCTTTTGACAATGTCAGGTCTGGTGACATTGAGAATCTCATTGCAACCTTCAAGATTCTGGAAATCTTCAAGTGTTGGTTTGCGCTCTTGTAATTCGGTTCCCATAGCTCCATCGGCAACAACCACGCGATTAGCTAGAGCGTCCATTAGCGCCTTTGACCTTGGCGCGAAGGCCATGGAGTTAATGGTGTGCATCAGCGAATTCCTGCTCGTTGGAGAACTTGGGTAACACTTTCATGTTGGTTGAATGCGTAAAGGTGCACCCCAGGTGCACCAGCTTCAACTAGTTCTGTTACAAGATTAGCGGCCCAGTCAATTCCAGCGTCTTTTGCTTGTTCTTTAGAGTCCACGCTTAGCAACTTGGCTAACTCTTCTGGGTTTTTCTCTCCCGTGAGCTCAATAACTCTATGAAGTCTCTGCATTGAAGTAACCGGCATGATTCCTGGCAGGATCGGGATTGTTACCCCAGCTTCGCGAGCCAGTTTCACAAAGTTCACATAGTCGGCAGCAAAGAAGAACAGCTGAGTAATCGCATAATCTGCCCCAGCGTTTTGCTTAGCCAAAAGCGCCTGAATGTCTTGAGCTATGCTGTCAGAATCTGGGTGACCGTTCGGGAAGGTTGCCACGGCTACGTTCAGATCGGATCTATCGTTGCCTTGCTCCCTATGAACCTGAGATATCAACTGGACCAGCTCGGAAGAGGACTTGAGTTCACCTTTTGGCTCGGAAGGCATGCCAGGCTGAGGGTCTCCGCGAAGAGCCAAGAAGTCACTGATTCCTTCGTCCATGAACTGGTTCACCAGATCCTTGGTCTCTAGAAAGCTGTGACCCACGCAAGTCAGGTGAGCTAAAGCCGCGGCTTGGGTGTTTTGGAGGATGAATTTGAGCACCGCCAGAGAGTTTTTGGTTGAGGAACCCCCAGCTCCAAAGGTCACAGAGATAAAGGTCGGGTCCAGTTTGGCTAGCTCCAGAATCGAGGATTCCAGGCTCTCGCCAGAGTTTTGGTCCCGGGGAGGGTATACCTCGAAAGACACTCGAACCTGATTAGCCAACATAACTCCCCGTCATTGGCTTCAAGCTTATCTTCAAACAAGTCACTGGGACTAGGCGGATTCCAAGGCTATGCGAGACTTGCCTGATCTGGATTTTGAACCTATGGAAATTTCCCACTATGCTTTTGACTATTAACCAATCCAGAGAGGTACCCGAGATGACAGAATTGCGTTCTTCGCTATCTGCCGTTTGTGCAATGGGTATGTCTATGGCGTCTATGGAGCGAATGCTCTAGACGCTTGGTTTCTGCGTTTTTTCAACGGTGAACTAAGCCGCGGGGGTAAAGCTCCGCAAATTTCCAACACTTCAAATCAACTAAACACCTCAATACCCACATAAGTCGGACTCCGGCAAAAATAGAAAGAGATAGAAACCATGTCAAGAAAGAGCACACTATCCCGCATAAAGTCGGGAATTGCAGCAGCAGCTATTGTGGCATTTGCCCTAACCGGTTGCGCCCCTGCAGACACCGCAGCAACAGACGAATCAGCAATCACCACCATCACCCCAGGAAAGCTAACCATCGGAACTGGCCTACCAGCCTATGAGCCATGGGTACTTGAAGACACACCTGAATCAGGCGAGGGCTTTGAGGCAGCAGTTGCTTACGCAATTGCAGCTGAGCTTGGTTTCGCAGCTGAAGATGTTGTTTGGGTTCGCACCACATTCGACGAGGCAATTGCACCAGGAGCTAAGAACTTCGACTTCAACTTGCAGCAGTACACCATCACCGAAGAGCGCAAGGCAAACGTTGA
>JBIIXH010000077.1:0-4904 GCA_044338475.1 Rhodoluna sp. | reverse complement strand
TTGCTTCAGAGCTAGACATCGTTATTGTCTCTCCTGAATACAGACTTGCCCCCGAACACCCTTACCCTGCTGCGATGGATGATTGCCACGCAGCCTGGCAATGGATTCAAGACAATCTTGCATCTAGGGGAATAGACCGCAGTCGAATTGCAATTGGCGGTGAGAGTGCTGGCGGTGGTTTAGCCGCAGGCTTGGTACTTCGCATCCAAGATGAGGGTGGGCCACAGCCTGTTGCCCAGTGGCTGTTTTGCCCAATGCTCGATGATAAAACAGCACTTGATAGATCGCTTGATGATGTGGATCACTTTGTCTGGAACAACAAGATGAACCTTGTGGGATGGACATCGTACCTAGGCAAAGACATCGGGTCAGATGAGGTTTCCGTCTACGCAGCGCCAGCTCGGAGAGAAGACCTTAGGGGATTGCCAAAAGCCTGGATAGGAGTTGGCGATGTTGAGTTGTTCTTTGAAGAAAACAAGGCATACGCAAACAAGCTAACTGCAGCTGGTGTTCCATGCGAGCTAGACGTCGTCTCTGGTGCCCCACACGCCTTTGAAGGTGTTGCACCAGAGTCCCAGTTGGCTAGTGACTACATGACTAGAGCAAAGAGCTGGCTCAAAGCTTCCCTGCAATAAGGCAGGCTTCAAACGCTAGTAGCCATTCTAATGCAGTGCCTCGAGGCCTCTAGCGGCTTTGGAGGATCAGCTTACTGTTCTACTTCCTGCTGTAGCGTCCTCTACGTGACCTAAGAACCCATGCCGAACCAGCGACCACCAACATTAGGAAACCTGCGGCAAGTGGGAACAGCCAGTCACTGGAAGAGTCAGTTGCGGCAGGCGCTGCAACTATCTCCTCTTCCTTCGCTGTCTCTTTCTTTTCCTCGTCTGCTTCTGAGTCATCACTGCTCTTTGGGGCTGCTGCCTTAGCCTTAGTAGCCGCTGGATTAGTTGCAGGATTTACTGATACCGTATCGGGGGCCTTGATGCTTATCGGAGCCCAACCAAAGACCACACCCCTAGAGTCCTGGGCTGCGATTCTGTGTGATCCGGCGGGCAAAGTCGTTGGGATTGTCACTGTGATGTAACCCCTGGAATCAACCTGCTTCCAGTCACCAAGCAGAACAGGTGTTGAGTTGGCAAAGGCAGAAACAAAGTCCCCGGCAAACTCAGAACCAACAAAGATTTCAAGAGTAGACCCTGGAGATGCGTCTGGGCTCAGAGCAATCTCGTCCTTAAGCTGTTCCAGAAATTCGGCGCCTAAGTCATCGAGATCGAATGCTTCGGCAGATGTCTCTGGAGCAGCAGTGGACATCACGTGGTTGATGATTCTCGGCACACCATCTACGATTTCTATATCTAGAGCGAAGTTGCTGGTGAGGGCATTGTTTCCTCTTCGCGAATCGATGAAATGCATCTTGTAACTACCCCCAGCAAGTCCCACGAAGTTGTACTCGTAGTTAGATGAGCCAGAAATTTCCGAACTAGTTAGAAGTTGCCAATCTTCATCAGACGTCTCCATGTACAGATCCACGAAAACAGAGCGAGAGCCAGTTAGTGGAGTTATTCCGCTTGCAGTTGCAACGGATAGGCTGCCTTGTAAACTAGCCCCTCTCGAGAATGTCAAATTCTTGGACACAACAGCTTGTCCTTCAGAAACAATATCAATTTGGTCTGCTTGATCGAGGGAAGTGGTCCCGAGCCTACTTCCGTTCCAGTAAACAGGTTTCATTGAAATCGATTCTTCCATTGACGATTCTGAGTAGCTTCCTGCTGGATTTTGAGTGAAACGAATCAAGTAGCTTCCGATAGGAACTTGTCCAATTTCGTACAACCCCGTGACTCTGTTTACTTCTGCACTATTTACTACTTGAACTTCCTCACCAACTTGTTGCAAGAGTTCAGCAATAATCGGTTTAGTGAATGAGCCCTGGGGAATGTTAAAAACGTGGCCTGATATGGAAGACCCTTCGTCCAAATCAACATCAAGGTCAATTTCTGCACTTTCATCTTCCGAAGAAGGAATTGTGAAAGTACCAATAAATCTTGCGATTTCGCTCCAAAAAGGAATAACTCTGTAAGAAAGTAACTTGCCTACCGGCAACCCATCGATTTGAAACTCTCCAAATTGGTTTGTTTCCGCAGTCCGCCAAAAACCAGGATTGGTAACGTCATAAACCTCGACTCGGCCTTTTTCGTGCAGCTCCAAGAACTCATCTCGAACTACTCCTGAGGCCATACCGGTAAATGGCTCGGAAGAAGTCCTACTGAGAACTGCATTAACTCGGTTTGGTACACCCCTTACATCCACCGAGACAGTTGATTCCTGATATTCGTTGTCCCCAATAAAGGACCCCTCAATTATCAGAAGGTAATCTCCTGCAGGCAGGTTTTCGAAAGAGTACTCTCCTCGATCATCTGAAAAGACTGGTTCAATTTCTATGCCTCCCCTGATTCGCTCAAGCCTGACTTGAACCCCAGAGAGATTTGAGTAATTCTCTGCATCCTTGATCCTGCCGGTAATGCTTCCTGGCCCTGACCTGCTTACTTCCATAAACGACCATTGATGCCTGACATCGAAGTCTGCCTGGGCTTCCACAATGGACAAATTCTGCTGCGGCAATTCATAATTGCTAGGGAAATTGAAGATTGCTAGTTGGCTTTCTTCGCCTGGGCACTGGCTAGGAGTCCCAACTAAATATTCCTCACCTTCAACCAAGCCTGAAGCGGACCAGTTTCCATTGGCATCGGTGGTGGCAAGAGTGCCGGAGCCACCTTGCGTTGGATAGACCTCAACGCACACTCCCTCTATGGGATCAGCTCCCGTAGGTCCAGCTGTGTCTAGATATTCGACTACCCGTCCAGAGATTCTTGCCTGATTTCCTGAGTTAGCTTCGTTCTTACCCATAAGAACCAACGAGGCGTTTTGAGGAAAAGAACCTAGCGACACATTCGCCGTCCACGTCGTCCAGGCAAAATCTCTTCCCCCAAGCTCTGGGAAAATCGAGTACTGCCCTGAAGTTAGCCTTGAAAAAACAAATCTGCCGTCAGAGTCGGTCCATTGTCTTTGAATGTCTCCGCCGGACGACATTGGGTAATTGAGTATCAATTCCATGTCTGGAATCGGAATTCCACTGGAATCCCGAAGAACCCCTGAGTACTCGAGCGAACCTGAGGAGCTAGGGCGAATTCTAAAATTTATGTCTTCGTATTCTCCGGATACAGGCACATCATCATCATCTAAATCATCCACGGATGTGTGAATTATTCTTTCAAAAGACCTGAACCTACTGGCGCTAACCTCAACTCTTATGCTCCCATATGGCAAAGAGCCGATGTTGTACTTGCCGAACTTATCGGTCCGAACTTTGTAGTTAACATGCTCGTTCGGCTCATTTCCGTAGGAGGCAGACGCTTCTACTTCGGCGTTAGCGATGGGGGTGCCACCAGCGCCAAAGACGGTCCCCTCCAAGGAAACGGGTAGATCGGGAAAAGGCTCTCGTTTATCCAGCTGCAATACGGGTATAGTCCCGTTCACGGAGTTCATCCCACCTGTTGTGAGTGTTGTTGCTAGGACTTTATCCTGGAACCTTGGGGCTTCATACTCCCGATCAGACTCGCGGAAAGAAACCTCGTAAGGCTCATTCTCTAGCAAACCGGTGAACGTTGCGAATCCTTGGGCGTCGGTGAGTTCAACTTTGCGGTCTTGTGGTTCAAACTCCACATCTAGCCAATCGATTCCAACATAAACAAAAGCCGCGGGTAAACCTTCCTGGTCGGTCACCTTTACCTTGATTCGTGTCCTAGTCACTTGAAAATTCAAAGTGGCTAGGGAGTCTGTAACCGTGACTGTTCTATTTGGAATGTCATCATAGGTTCTCCAGTTGTCTTGCCCTCCACAGGGAAATGGCTGAAAACTCACTGTCCGATTGGTGACCCGTGAAACTGAGTAAAAACCAGCAGAATTGGTTTCGAAGTCCCTCTCAACCCCCCTAGATGTTCCAGGGTCGCTGTAGCGTAAGCACATTTTTCGGTTAGCGAATAATGAGGGTGGTCCAACAGTGTGGTCGAAGTCCGTTACGGTTCCTGAAAGGTCATACAACACAAAACTAGTGTTAAGAGTCACCTGTTGATCATCTACCGGTAAGCCTGAGCCAGCTAGAGTTATTGACGTTTGGGCATAAGTGTATTCACTACCGAATTGTCCAAACTTGGCGATTACCGATCCATTATCGACTTCACTGTACCGCTCTTCATATCTAGTTTCGTCGATCTTGAATGTTGCGATTCCACTACCGTTAGTCTGAGCACTCTCAATCCAAAAATCATCAGGCTGCTCTAAGATCGAAAGTCTAACCCACTCGTTGGAAACTGGCGTGCCGGAATCAAGGACGCGCACATTTACGGTTATCCAAGATGTGCTAGCTAGAGTTAACTCGGGTGGAGAGCTTACATTTCCATTACGGAAAAACACCAAAACTGAATTCCTTGAATAATCTGTTCCGGGCCCGCCAGCGTTTATTAGAACTGGTCCGGAGTCATTTGGTAGCTGGAGTGATGCAGTTAGGCTTCCGTCTGGTCCTGAAGTGTTGTCAGTGTCAACATCGCAGACCCATTCACCCGAACCCTGATGGCACAACTCGACTGTCTGGCCAGAAATAGGAGAACTGTCGGTGCCTTTTAGTTTTACCTCAAGAGATAGAGGTGTGTTAGAAAATGCGGACTCGGGATTGATTAGCACGGACGAGACCATAAGCAGTGAAAGCAGAAGTCCAAAAAGAAATTTACTCTTTGACTTGTGATTGTAGAAAGTTGTAACCACACCTACCCCCGCAAAATTTCCTTTGCTCAGGCCAGGCTCCCCAAGGCTAAGGACTAACAGTTGAAAACTATCATATGGCTAAGAAA
>JBIIXH010000003.1:0-20441 GCA_044338475.1 Rhodoluna sp. | reverse complement strand
GCTTTGGTTTTCAAAACCAAACCCCTTCTAGTGTCCAAGTCTTCGATATCTTGGATGCTGATTTGAATCCAGCGAAAAGGGTTAGTGATGCTGATGGACTCCTTGGTTACTTTTACGCTGGGTTTAAAAAGAAAGACAAACACAACCCAAGCAATAAGCAGGTAAAGCGGGAGAGAACCCAAGAAGGATGCGAGGCCGTTCACGTAAAAGTCGAGTCCAGCAATCATGCCATCAACCAGAACCACGATGGATCCGCTAACTATGGCAGCCACGGGACGGTACTTGAAATCCTGCATAATCTCAGTTTGTCAGAAGAAGAGGTTGGTTAACTCGTGGCAGTAAAAAATGAGCCAATCCTAGAAGTCAAGGACCTAACGGTTGATTTCTGGGTGGACGGCGTTTGGTATACCGCGGCTAAGAACCTCAACTACGAGATTTTCCCTGGGGAGACTCTGGCAATCGTGGGCGAGTCAGGTTCAGGAAAGAGCTCAAGCGCCATGGCTTTGGTTCGCCTGCTTCCTAACAACGCTCGAATTTCTGGTTCGGTAAAACTTCGCGGCGAGAACCTTCTTGATCTGAGCGAAAAGCAGATTCAAGATGTTCGAGGCAAGAAAGTGGCCTTTATCTTCCAGGAGCCAATGACTGCTCTAAACCCTGTCTACTCAGTTGGCTTCCAGATTTCAGAAACTTTGCGTAGACACTTTGACATGAGCCCCAAGGACGCCAGAGTCAAGTCCATTGAACTGCTAAAGCAGGTAGAGCTGCCAGATCCTGAAATGGTTTTTGACAAGTACCCTCATCAGCTTTCTGGTGGTCAGCGCCAGCGAGTAATGATTGCAATTGCTATTTCTTGTGATCCTGATCTGCTGATTGCAGACGAGCCAACAACTGCACTTGACGTTACCGTTCAGGCAGAAATTCTTGACCTACTAAGAAGTCTTCGTAACCGTTTGAACTCAGCCATCTTGCTAATCACCCACGACATGGGTGTTGTTGCGGACCTCGCGGACAAGATTCTTGTGATGAAGGACAGTGAAGTAGTTGAGGCTGGAGAGTCAAAGGCTGTATTCACCACACCACGCGCTACCTACACCAAGGAACTGCTTGCAGCGGTTCCTCACCTCGGTCAAGAGGCAACCAGAAAAGCCGTAGCGGTTAAGGACACTGTTGCTGCACTTGATCTTGTGAATGTTTCCATTACTTATCCAAAGCGCGGAAAAGCACCGGCATTCAAGGCCGTGGACAATGTTTCTCTCACCATTTACCCTGGGGAGATTCTTGGTCTAGTTGGAGAGTCTGGTTCTGGAAAGACAACCGTGGGACGAGCCGCAGTTGGACTGCTGCCAATTTCTGAAGGTGAGATCTTTATCAAGGGTGAAAATCTTGCTCAAATGAAGCGTAAGCAGCTGCTTGAAGCAAGGCGTCACGCTGGAATTGTTTTCCAAGACCCAGGTAGCTCGCTGAACCCTAGAATTCCTATCGGTCAAAGCATCGGTGAGCCAATTCTTCTGTCTACTAAGACTCGTGGTTCTGAACTCGATCACATGGTGGAAGATTTGCTGGATCGAGTCGAGCTTCCAAGAAGCTACCGCAACCGTTACCCACACGAGCTATCTGGTGGTCAGCGTCAAAGAGTTGGTATTGCTCGAGCTCTCGCTCTGAACCCTGACCTATTGATTGCCGATGAGCCAACTTCAGCCCTCGATGTGTCGGTGCAATCACGATTCTTAGATCTTCTTCTTCAGCTACAGTCAGAGCTGAAGTTCGCTTGCTTATTCATCAGCCACGACCTTGCCGTTATTGACATCCTGTCTCACAGGATTGCAGTTATGAAAAGTGGCGAATTGGTTGAGGTTGGATTACGTGATGACATCCTCCGAAACCCAACTAACGACTACACAAAGAAGCTATTGGCTGCTGTTCCTGTTCCTGATCCAGCAGAGCAGAAGAAGCGCCGAGAGGCCAGACTCAAGCTGCGTTAGGGCTTTAGCCGTCATTTGCGGTTAGAATTAGGGGTCTTGTTTGAGTGACTCTTGCAGGGTGCACTCGTCGTCGATGACTTGGTGACCAACCGGTCCACAAATCGATAACCCAATTATCTAAAGGAAGTTTGTATGACTCTGGCAATCAGGGATGACCTAAGAAACGTTGCAATCGTGGCCCACGTTGACCACGGTAAGACAACCTTGGTTGACGCCATGCTCCGACAGACAGGATCCTTTGGGGAACACTCCAACATGGGTGAACGACTTATGGACTCAGGTGACTTGGAAAAAGAAAAAGGAATCACAATCCTTGCCAAGAACACGGCAATTAGTTACTCCGGCAAAGCTGCCGAAGGCAAGACCATTACCATCAACGTTATTGACACCCCAGGCCACGCTGACTTTGGTGGCGAGGTGGAGCGCGGACTTTCGATGGTTGATGGTGTCGTTTTGCTGGTTGACGCCAGCGAGGGACCACTACCTCAGACTCGATTTGTTCTTCGCAAGGCCCTGGAGGCAAACCTTCCAGTTATTTTGCTAGTAAACAAGACCGACCGACCAGATGCTCGTATCGACGAAGTGGTTGAAGAAACCCACGATCTACTTCTGGGTCTGGCAAGCGACCTCGCGGATGAGGTTCCAGAACTCGACATCGATGCAATTTTGGATCTTCCAGTTATTTACGCTTCCGGTAGAGCTGGAGCTGCATCGCTAAACAAGCCCGAGAACGGCACGCTTCCAGATAATGCAGACCTAGAGCCGCTATTTGGGGCAATCATGAAATACATTCCCGCGCCAAAGTACGACCCAGACGCTCCACTGCAAGCACACGTGACAAACCTTGATGCATCACCTTTCCTTGGTCGTCTTGCCTTGCTTCGAGTCTTCAACGGAACTATCAAGAAGGGCCAGCAGGTTGCCTGGGTAAGACAAAACGGTGAAACCCAAAACGTAAAGATTACTGAGCTGCTAATGACCAAAGCCCTTGAGCGTTTCCCAACCGAATCTGCAGGCCCAGGAGACATCGTTGCCGTTGCAGGAATCGAAGAAATCACAATCGGTGAAACCCTTGCTGACCCAGACGACATCCGCCCTCTTCCTCTAATCGCGATCGACGACCCAGCCATCTCTATGACCATCGGTATCAACACCTCTCCCATGGCAGGACGCGTAAAGGGTGCCAAGATCACCGCACGTTTGGTAAAGGATCGATTGGACCGTGAGCTAATCGGAAACGTTTCAATCAAGGTCATTCCTACCGACCGTCCGGATGCTTGGGAAGTCCAGGGCCGAGGAGAGCTAGCTCTTGCCATCTTGGTTGAGCAAATGAGACGTGAAGGCTATGAGCTAACTGTCGGTAAGCCACAGGTAGTTACCAAGAAGATTGATGGGAAGCTAAACGAGCCGGTTGAAGATCTAACCATCGATGTTCCTGAAGAGTTCTTGGGATCTATTACACAGCTTCTGGCATCTCGTAAGGGCCGCATGAAGAACATGACAAACAAGGGAACCGGTTGGGTTCGCATGGAGTTTATGGTCCCATCTCGTGGACTAATTGGTTTCCGAACCGAATTTTTGACTACAACTCGTGGAACCGGAATTGCAAACGCTATTTCTGCCGGTTACGAGCCATGGTTTGGTGAAATTGTTACCAGAACTAACGGATCGTTGGTTGCTGACCGCCAGGGTGCGGTGACTCCGTTTGCTCTAATTGGATTGCAAGAGCGAGGAACATTCTTTGTTGAGCCAACCGAGGAAGTTTACGCCGGTCAGGTTGTTGGCGAGAACTCTCGAGCTGACGACATGGAAGTAAATATCACCAAGGAAAAGAAGCTCACCAACATGAGAGCATCTTCCAGCGAAGACTTCGAGAAACTAACCCCACCGAGAAAGCTTTCTTTGGAAGAGTGTCTTGAATTCGCTCGTGAGGACGAGTGCGTTGAGGTAACCCCTGAGGGCACAAGGATTCGTAAGGTAGAGCTAGACCCTAACCTCCGCGCTAGGGCAGCTTCGGCAAGAAAACGAGCTAGCGAGAGCTAAACCATTTAGAGTTATTGCTATGGCTAAATCGTCCTTCAACGCAAAACGAGTCTTGCTCGTTCATGCACACCCAGACGATGAGTCAATCTTTACCGCCCATGTGATTGCTAATCGGATTGAATCCGGCGCCAAGGTTATGGTTCTAACCCTTACTCGCGGCGAACGCGGCCGTGTCAAGCTTGATGATCTAAAACCACTCGAGTCGGACATGGAGGCAATGGGTGCCTTTAGATCAAACGAACTAAGAAACGCTTTAGCTGTTTTGGGTGATGTTCAGCACAAGTTTGCAGGAACCAGGCGCTACCTTGACTCCGGCATGAGGCTAAGCACTTTCGGTAAAGCCATCAAGTCAAAAACCACTGACGAGATGTCGTTATCTTCAGTTTCAACAGCGGTTATCTCTGACGATATATTCCAGACCCTGTCGGAATTCAAACCGGATGCTGTTATCACCTACAACCGCAAAGGTGGCTTTGGTCATCCAGACCACAAGAAAGCCCATGAAGCTACCGCAATGGCTCTTCGTCGCTTTTCCAGAGCCTCTCGAACCAGGGCGCCTCAATTTTGGGTAATCGCTGAATCAGGGGAGCGGTTCGATGTTGAAGTCGGTGGACCAAAGACTGCTGCTAAGAAGAAGTTAGCTCTTGAGCAGCACGCTAGCCAAGTGTCTATCGGTAAAGAAACTTTCTCTCTGGTTCCGGGTCGAGACATTCGCTATGACACCCCAGAAAGACTTCGCAAGACATCCACCACACCCTGGCTTTGGCTCAAGCCAGTGTTTATTGGGCTTTGGGCATTACCGCTTGGAATCCTTTTAGGTTTTGCGGGAACTTTGCTTCACTCGGTTACCGCTTCAGATGAAGCGGCCACACCTATCGGTTTGATCGTGGCTTTGGTGATGACTTTCTCGTTGGCGCTGGCTCTTCGATTGCTTCGAAATTCTAGGGGAGCGCTGTATTTGATGAGCTTCACACTGGCCGGAACAGTTTTCTGGCTTTCCAGGCCAACCGCTGCCGGTGATGCACTTATTGTGGACAACCAATCTGGCAACATCTGGGTCTATGGGTCACTAATCATCTGTGCTGTTGTGATTTTGTTTCCAAAACTTAGACCTGGGGCATGGGGTAAGAAGGCTTCGGGGCATCGATAGGTAATATGGTCCTAGGAGGATCTCCCCAATGACTTATGTAATTGCACTTCCATGCGTTGACCTTAAAGACAAGGCATGCATCGAAGAATGCCCCGTGGACTGCATCTATGAGGGTGACCGCATGCTTTACATCCATCCGGATGAGTGCGTGGATTGTGGAGCCTGCGAACCAGTTTGCCCAGTTGAGGCAATTTACTACGAAGATGATGTCCCAGAGCAGTGGGCGGATTACTACCGTGCCAACGTTGACTTTTTCGAAACCATCGGCTCCCCTGGAGGAGCTGCCAAGGTTGGACCAGTTCCTGGCGATCACCCGCTGGTTGCTGCTTTGCCACCACAAGCTCAACAGGGCTAATTGTTTACTGGGCTGCCAGATTACCCCTGGAAATCACTAAAGCCAATTCAGGAAAAAGCCGCCCAGCACAAAGATGGTGCAATTGACCTATCTGTTGGATCTCCAATTGACCCAACTCCAGATTCTATTCAGCAAGCCCTAAGAAATTTTTCTAACGCACCTGGGTATCCTTCAACCGCTGGAACTGCAGAGTTTCGTGAAGCGGTAGTTGAGTGGTTTGCCAGAAGAAGAAAAGTTTCGGGTCTTGATCCTGATCAAGTAATGCCAACGATTGGCTCCAAAGAGCTAATCAGCTGGCTTCCAACTTTTCTGGGCCTTGGCCCAGGCGACGTGGTCGTTCAGCCAAAAGTTGCCTACACCGCTTACGCGGTGGGAGCAGCGCTCTCTGGAGCAACCCTTATCTCTGAAGACGATCCGGATAAGTGGCCTGCAAAAACCAAGTTGGTGTGGATTAACTCGCCTGGTAATCCAGATGGAAAAGTTTTGGATGCTGCAGGCTTTGCAAAAGCTGTTGCCAAATCCAGAGAGCTAGGAGCACTGCTTGCTTCGGACGAGTGCTACGCCGAACTTGGTTGGAGTGACCCTTGGGACAAAGACGTTATTCCGAGCGTTCTAGATCCTCGTGTTTGTGGCGATAGTCACGAGGGAATACTTTGTGTTTACTCACTTTCCAAGCAGTCCAACATGGCTGGCTATAGAGCGGCTTTTGCAGTTGGCTCAAAAGAGCTAATCAAGGATCTGGTTAATCTGCGCATGCACACCGGCATGATCATGCCATTTCCGACCCAGCAGGCAGTCATCGCTGCCCTTGCTGACAGCTCACATGTGGCCCTCGAGAAACAGATTTACTCAAACAGAAGAGCCACATTGCTAGCGGCGGTAACTTCATATGGCTTTGAGGTAACCGATAGTGAGGCGGGTTTATATCTTTGGGCCACTTTGGGTAAAGACTGCTGGGAGACGGTGGCGCAAATGGCCGAACTTGGCATTGTGGTGGTGCCTGGCAGCTTCTATGGAGAGCACGCGACCAAGCACGTTCGGTTCTCGTTGACAGCAACCGATAGCGACATTTCTCGGGCTGCTGTCAGACTCCAAAATGGCTTAGGCTAGACCCTGAGATTTTGATTCCCGAGGAGTGCTTTGACTGACAACGAAAAAGTAGTTATCAGCTACAAGGACAAGTCCCTAGAGCTTCCAGTTGTTGAGGCAACCGCAGGCTCTAGCGCTGTTGACATCAGCAAACTACATTCCAGCCTGGGCCTTCACACCTACGACCAAGGGTTTGTAAACACCGCCTCCACAAAATCAGCGATTACTTTCATAGATGGCGAAGCTGGAATCCTGCGCTACCGAGGCTACGCAATTGAGCAGCTCGCAGCAAAGAAAAGCTTTCTAGAAGTAAGCCACTTGTTGATTTACGGAGAGCTCCCATCAAAGCCGGAGCTAGAAGCATTTGATCACAGCATAAGAAGACACACTCTTATCCACGAGGACCTAAAGTCCTTCTTCGACGCATTCCCACAAAACGCTCACCCAATGTCAGTTTTAGCTGCAGGGGTTTCAGCGCTATCGACTTTCTACCAAGACTCTTTAGATCCACGTGATCCGGAGCAGGTTGAACTTTCCACCAGGAGATTGCTTGCCAAGCTTCCAGTGTTGGCAGCTTACGCATACAAGACCAGCCTTGGTCAGGCCCTGTTGTATCCAGACAATTCACTTTCAACAGTTGAGAATTTCCTACGACTGACATTTGGAACAATGGCGGAAGACTATGTTCAGAACCCAGTGGTGACAAGCGCGTTGGAGACTTTGCTTATTCTTCACGCCGATCACGAGCAGAACTGCTCAACTTCTACGGTTCGCCTAGTTGGTTCGGCGCAGGCGAACCTGTTTGCTTCAGTTTCTTCTGGGATCAACGCACTGTTTGGTCCACTCCACGGCGGAGCTAACGAGGCAGTTTTGGACATGCTTACTCAGATCAGAGACTCTGGCCAGAGCGTGAAGCAGTTTGTTGATCGAGTCAAGAATAAAGAAGAGGGCACCAGGCTCATGGGCTTTGGTCACCGAATCTATAAAAACTTTGACCCGAGGGCCACCATTATCAAGGCAACCGCGGACAAGGTCCTTGGCGAGCTTGGCATCAAAGATCCATTACTGGACATCGCAAAAGATCTAGAAGCAACCGCTCTAGCAGATCCTTATTTTGCAGAGCGCAAATTGTATCCAAACGTGGATTTCTACACCGGCGTGATTTACAAGGCGCTTGGCTTCCCGGCCCCAATGTTTACTGCACTATTTGCCATGGGAAGACTTCCAGGCTGGATCGCTCACTGGCGCGAAATGATGGAGGACTCGTCCAACAGGATTGGAAGACCTCAGCAGGTTTACCTTGGAAAAGGCGAGAGAAGCTTCTAGTTAGGTTTTAGCCAGTAAACCGCTGTGTCACCAAAGGGCTTTGTGTCCACCAATGCGTAACTGGTAGTTGCGAATGCATCCACACGTGAAGAGCGCTCAACTAGAACCCAGGATTTCTCAGAAACCAATTGCCTTAGCGACTCTAGGCATTTCTCTACTTCTTGATTCGTAAGTTCGTATGGCGGATCAATAAACACCAGATCAAATACTTCTGTTGTTGAGTCAAGAAACTTTTGCACCGGCTGAATTTGCACTTTCGCGGTCACCTCTTTACCCTCGTCACTTAGAGCGTCTTGAACTGAACGAGCATTTTTGATGCAAACCGCAGCTGCCATCTTGTTGCTTTCAACCAGCACAGCATGCACTGCACCTCGAGATAGCGACTCGAGGCCCAAAGCGCCGGTTCCGGCATACAGGTCAAGAACTTTGCTTCCTTCTAGAGCTTTTTTTGATTCAAGGGAGCTAAAGATGCTTTCGCGAATTCTATCTGCCGTGGGTCTAGTGCTCTTAGCCGGAGAGGCGAGCTTTCTGGAGCCAATGAGGCCCCCAATAATTCTTGTCATGATTGTCAAAGCCTAACCGCTTTTATCTAGTTACTCGTAGAAGATTGAAGCATGCTGCTTCCAACCACCGCCCTCGATCGAGTATTGGGTGACAAGAGCGCAAAGAGCTTTGCAAAAAACCTAGGTCTTGTATCAGTTGCTGACTTGCTGCAGCACTACCCGAGACGGTATTCATCTAGGGGAGAGCTAACTCCAATCACTAACTTGCCCGTCGGAGAGAGCGTTTCAATCGTTGCTGAAGTAGTCGACGCGAGGGAAAGAAGAACCACGGGTCGAATAAGTCACATCCTTGAGGTGAGGATCACCGATGGAAGTGGTTTTCTATCCCTGACGTTTTTCAATCAAGCCTGGAGGCAAAAGAACTTACTTCCTGGCACCAGGGGTTTGTTCGCTGGAAAGATAGGCGAATACCAAGGAAAGCTTCAGTTAGCTCACCCCGACTATGAGCTCTTCCCGGACGAGGTTAGCCAGTTCGATGCCAAGGCTTGGGCAGATCAACCAATACCTATCTATCCAGCTTCAGCCTCGGTTACAACATGGATGATTCAAAAGGCCATGGGAATAGTTTTAGACACATTAGGACCGCTCGAAGATGAAGTCCCGGAATATTTGGCTACCAAACACAAACTTCTTCCGTTGAGTAAGGCATTCGAAAAGATTCACCGCCCCGAAAACAAAACCGACTGGAGTTCTGCCAGCAAAACTCTTTCCTACCACGAGGCATTCTTACTTCAAGCAAATCTCATAGCGCGAAAGATAGAGAACGAGAAATCTCCAGCAACAAGCAGAGCGGGTAAGGAAAAAGGATACCTGGCAGAGTTTGATGCCGAACTTCCTTTCGAGCTCACACAGGGTCAAGAAAGCGTAGGCGAAGAAATCTCCGCTGATCTTGCGCGCAGTTATCCGATGAATAGGTTGCTGCAAGGAGAAGTTGGCTCCGGCAAAACTCTTGTCGCACTCAGAGCTATGTTGGCAGTTGCTGACACGCAAGGACAATCTGCCCTCCTTGCCCCCACCGAAGTCTTGGCTTCACAGCACTTCCGCTCTATCTCAAAAAGCCTTGGCGAAGAACTTGCTAAGAAAGTTGGGCTAACTCTTTTGACCGGACAGCTTTCAACAGCTGAACGCAAGAAAGCAATGCTTCAAGTGGTTTCTGGCGCATCCAAGATTGTTATTGGAACCCATGCTCTCTTTTCAGAGAAGGTGGAGTTCTACGATTTAGGGCTTGTTGTAGTTGATGAGCAACATCGATTTGGTGTTGAGCAGCGAGAAAAGCTCAGGCTTAAAGGAAAGCTCTCACCGCATGTTCTCACCATGACCGCAACTCCAATTCCTAGAACCTTGGCAGTTACGGTATTCGGTGACATGGCAGTTTCATCGCTTACGGAGTTACCTGCCGGACGCAAAGAAATTGATTCACATGTAGTTAGAGCTGGAGACAAGAATCTAGTTGCCAGGGTCTGGGAGAGGGTTGCGGAGGAGGTTGCCAAAGGACATCAGGTCTTTGTTGTTTGCCCAAAAATTGATGAATCCGAGAAGGAGCACTCTGGAGCGTCGGTTGAGTCAACAACCAGTCAGCTAAAGCAGAATCCAAATCTAGCCAACCTTGAAATCGACTCTCTGCACGGCCGAATGGATCCTGATCAAAAATCTGAGGTGATGGCTAGGTTCGTAAACAAAGAGATTGATGTTCTAGTTTCAACCACAGTTATCGAGGTTGGTGTTGATGTCCCAAACGCCACAGTAATGGTCATTTTGGATGCCGATAACTTTGGAATCTCTCAGCTTCATCAGTTACGAGGAAGAGTGGGGCGCGGTCAAGCCAAGGGGTTATGTCTGTTGCTGACAGCTGCCGAAGACGACTCAATAGCACTACAGAGAATCGAAGCAGTAGCCGGCGAAAGCGATGGCTTCAAGCTCAGCGAGATAGATCTGGAGCTAAGGCGTGAAGGTGATGTCTTGGGAGCGAATCAATCGGGCGGCAGATCTAGCCTGAGGTTGCTGCAAGTAATCAGGGATGCTGCGTTGATTCAAAAGGTCCGAGTGGAGGTTGAGGAGCTGTTTGAGAAAGATCCAGGGCTTGAGACCTTCCCGAATCTCCGCCTAGCCATTGAGGCTACCAGTGCTGTAGAAAACTTGTCTAAGGGCTAGGCAAATTAGTTTGCTAATCTTGGGGTTATGCCAACTCTCGCGGTTTACCCAGGATCATTTGACCCGATAACACTAGGTCACGTAGACATCATCGAGCGGTGCTCAAAGATTGTTGATGAATTACACGTTTTGGTTGTTCATAATCCTGAAAAAACCCCAAGGTTTTCAAGCGCCCAAAGAATTCAGCTAATTCAAGACTCCTTGAAGGAGTCGGGAGTGGACACCACAAAGATTAAAGTGACCGAGCTTTCTTCGGGGCTATTGGTTGACTACATAAGACAAGTCAACGCCAAGCTTTTGATCAAGGGCTTTAGAAACAACGTTGACTTGGATTACGAACTTCCTATGGCCAAGGTGAACAGAGACCTCAGCGGAATTGAAACTATCTTTATTTCGGCTGATCCTAAGTACGGATTAGTAGCTTCTTCACTGGTTCGTCAGGTAGCGGCCCTTGGTGGCCCAGTTGAGAATTATGTTTCAGCGGCGGTAGCTAAGGCCTTGCTGGAGCAGAGCTGATGAGCAAGTTTGATGTTCCAGTTCACGAACTAACCAGAAGGCCAGGACACACCAGCCAACTCGAGCTGGACATTGAGCTGGACATAGCAATGGGGCAAGGGGCAGCTTCGGTTCCAGCTGGGGCAAAGATTGAAGTTGATTTGAGGCTCGAATCCATCCATGAGGGGGTTTTAGCTACCGGTGAGGTCTTCACCAAGGCAACTTCCCTTTGTTCTAGGTGCCTTGAGCCCCTTGAGCTGACAGTCGAGGTGGATTTCCAAGAGCTTTTCGCCTATTCTTTAGAGCAGGAAGATGATTTCCTGATTCAAGACGAGAAAATCAACCTTGAGCAGGCAATCACGGATGCTGTAGTTTTATCACTTCCGTTCAAACCTGTTTGTAGTGAAGACTGTCTTGGTCTGTGCTCCGAATGTGGCTTGAACTTTTCTCAGGATCCAAACCACGTTCACGAAGCGAGTATTGATTCTCGCTGGAGTGGATTAGAAAGCTTTAGGAAAGAGTAGGAAATGCCAGTACCTAAAAGACGCATGTCGCGTTCAAACACAAGAGCACGTCGCTCGCAGTGGAAGGCCGCTCCAATCACTCTGGTCAAGACAGTAGAAAACGGCAAGACCGTTTACAGCCTTCCTCACCGCGCGAAGCTAGTTGAGGACTCAAACGGAACTGCGTTATTCATGGAGTACAAGGGCCGCAAGGTCGCTGACGCTTAACCCATGAGCCTTGATGCGCTAGGAAAATCCCTTGGCGTGGAAATCGAACCGCAACTTCTCGAACTCGCCCTAACTCACCGTTCCTATTCCTATGAAAACGGGCGTGGCCCAAATAACGAACGCCTAGAGTTTCTAGGCGACGCAATTCTTGGCTTTCTTGTAACTTCACACATCCACGATCACTTTTCTGACATGGATGAAGGAAATCTAACCAAACTCAAAAACGCTGTTGTTTCAGCGCCCGCTCTAGCAAAGGCTGCAACCTCCATAAATTTAGGCGAGCACCTGCTGCTTGGTAAAGGCGAGATTCAAACCGGTGGCCGCTCAAAACTCAATCTCCTAGCAGACACATTTGAGGCCATACTCGGTGCGGCTTACGTATCGAAGGGTCTAGAAGCGGCGAAGGTGATTGTTGATAAACACATACTTCCGCTTCTAGATAGCCCAGAAGATCTATTGCAGTCAGCTGATCCAAAGACCACTCTTTTGGAGAGCATGCAACAGCAAGGTAAATCTGCTCCGGTTTATCAAACGACCCACGAGGGTCCAGATCACGACCGCACTTTTCATGCCAATTTGATTATTGATGGAATCGTTGTGGCCTCAGCTTCAGGAAGATCCAGGAAGCAGGCTGAGACCAACGCTGCCATCAAGGCGCTATCCGGTTCAACTGGAGAATAATTGCCTGAGCTTCCTGAGGTAGAAACTGTCCGTGCGGGGCTAGCCAAGTCCCTAACCGCTGGAACGATAACCGCGGTGAAGATCCATGACCCAAGATCTCTAAAGCGCCACCTCAGTGGCGCCGGTGACTTCACCAAGAAACTTGTTGGGAGCACAGTCCTGGATGTTGTTAGACGTGGAAAGTTCCTATGGATGCCGCTTTCCGCAGATTCAACCGCACTGGTAGGCCATCTTGGAATGAGCGGCCAGATGCTTGTTAGAAGCCCAGAGTTTCCAGAAGACAAGCTCAACCGGGTCACGATCCAATTCGAGACCAAAAACAAGAAGCCTTTGGAGCTTCGGTTTGTCGATCAGCGAATCTTTGGATCTTTAGCCATTGACCCTCTGGTTGCGACCCCTGATGGAAGACAGGGAGGATTTAGTGCCGGGAAGAATAAGAACAAGCCTTGGCAGAACCTAATTTCGAGCTCTGCCGCTCACATAGCCAGGGACCCACTGGATGAGTTATTCGACACTGATCAGGTGATTCATAAACTACGAAGCAAAAAAACCGGAATCAAGCGAGCTTTGCTAGATCAGAATCTAGTGAGCGGAATTGGAAACATTTACGCCGATGAGTCGCTGTGGCTAGCGAAACTGCATTTTGACAGGCAGGCCGAGGGCATCTCAAAAGCAAAGCTTGTTGAGCTAATGGGCATTGTGAAGGAGGTCTTGGTCAAGGCCACCAAACAGGGCGGAACAAGCTTCGACCAGCAGTACAAGAACGTAAATGGTGAGGCCGGGTACTTTTCTCAGGAGCTCTATGCCTATGGTCAAACCGATAAGCCCTGCGCTAGGTGCCAAACACCCATCAGGCGCCAGGCCTGGGCTAACCGCGGTTCGCACTTTTGCCCTAGGTGCCAGCGGCCTAGCTAGCGGTCAATTGGGACCCCAAAAATGCGGTATTTTTAGATACTGTTCAGCTTTGAGCCATTGACTTATATCAAGAGGGGTGTGTCCGCTTGCATCTGAAAAGCCTCACCCTAAAAGGCTTCAAATCCTTCGCTCAACCCACCACATTCCAATTCGAACGTGGTGTTACTTGCGTAGTTGGACCCAATGGCTCAGGTAAATCAAACGTTGTTGACGCGCTCGCTTGGGTAATGGGTGAGCAAGGGGCCAAGACTCTGCGCGGTGGAAAGATGGAAGACGTCATCTTCGCCGGAACCGCCACAAAGGGTCCATTGGGTAGAGCAGAAGTTCAGCTCACTATTGACAACACTGACGGTGCACTACCTATTGATTACACCGAAGTGACCATCTCAAGAACCCTGTTTAGAAGTGGTGGATCAGAGTATGCCATCAACGGTGACCCTTGCCGGTTGCTTGATGTCCAGGAACTACTAAGCGACTCTGGCCTTGGTCGAGAGATGCACGTGATCGTGGGCCAGGGTCAACTAGATAGCGTTTTGCGAGCAACTCCAGAAGAGCGTAGAGGCTTCATCGAAGAGGCCGCTGGAATCTTGAAGCACCGTCGCCGCAAGGAAAAGACAGAGCGCAAGATTGAGGCAATGCAGGCTAACCTGTCTCGCCTAAGCGACTTAGCTGGGGAAGTTCGTCGTCAACTCAAGCCCCTTGGCGCTCAGGCTGAAATCGCCCGAGAAGCTCAGAACATCGCCTCTCAGGCAAGAGACGCAAAGTCAAGAATTCTTGCCTTTGACATACTAGATATCCAAAGATCCCTTGAAACCACATCTACCAGTGAGTCGCAGCGCCGCAGCGAGCGAAACATCTTGCAGCAAATGCTTTCCACAAATCAGCAGCGCCTGACTCAGCTTGAGTCCCCTGAGCTAAACGAGAAGCTAGACCGCGCTCGCAAGATTTCTTTTGAGTTCGATTCGCTTCAGGAGCGCATCCGATCAATCTCAAATATCGCAAGTGCTAGGGTCGCGCTTTTGGAATCAAGCGACCAAGAGCAAAGCAAGTTCGACCTTTCCTCAATCACTGTGGACATCGAAAAAGCTGAAGCCGAAATGCAAAGGCTTAGCCAAGAAGTTCAGCGCTTACAGCAGCAGCTAGGTATCGCAGAGCAAAGAAGAAACGTGGCTCGCGATGCTCTTGATTCTTTTGATTCGAAGATTCAAGAACAAAACTCCCTTATCTCCAAATACGATCTCGAATTGGCCCAGTTCTCCAACGGAGTGAAAGTGGCCGAGAGCAAGCTAGAAGCTTTCAAAAATGAGAAAGCGCGCCACCAAGAAATTCTTAGCGCGGCAAGACTAAGACACCAGGAGCAGTCAGCACAATATCGCGACTTGGAGTCAGTACTTTCTAGCAGCAAGCCAAGTGAAAACAATCTCGAGTCCAAATACGATGCCGCTCAGAAAGCAGTATCGGATGCGGGAAACAAGATTGAATCACTGCGTGATCAGCTGCATGAAGCAGAACGTGAAAAAGACGCTCTAGCTGGAAAGCGCTCCGCACTAAATCTAACTCTGGATCAAAAAGACGGAGCCTCGTCTTTGACTCAGGCTCAGCTTCGAGGCCTAAGGGGATTGGTTGCCAATCACTTACGTATTGAGCCAGGTTATGAGCAAGCCATCGCAGCAGCACTAGGTTCACTGGCTGACGCTCTAGTTGCTGAGGATATGGAATCAGGTCTTTCCGCCCTCGAACACCTAAAGCGAACCGATGGCGGTCGAGTTGAAATCATCATCGCCGATGTTGATTTGCGATCTGACGCTGCGTCAGTGAACTTGGTTCCAGGATCCAAGGTGGCTTCGGAAGTTGTCAGCGCTCCAGATGGAATTTTGAAGCTGCTATCTCAGGTTGTCATCGTTGATGACCTTGCGGCTGCAAAGGCTTTCTTTAGTGCACAGAACACAGACTCTCAGGTAATTACAAAACAAGGTGACGTTCTAACTAGAGCAGTATTGCGCGGAGGATCTTCGAGCAAGCCATCAAAGCTGGAGCTAGTTGCCGAGCGTGATGCAGCCGAGAAAGAGCTTTCCAGGCTTAGCTCTCGCATTGAGACTTTGACTGCCGAGCTAGCCCAAGCAAAGTCAAACGAAGTAGCGGCCAAGAACTCCGCTAAGGAATCGTTAGCGGAGCTCAACGAACAAGACGCCAAACGCGCCTCTCAAGCAGAGCAGCTTGGCCGAGTTCGCGTTCAGGTCGAGGCGTTGCAGAGCGAGCTAGACCGTTTGGGTGTTGTGGCCGAATCCAACGAGGCTGCAATTCGAGAGGCCGAGGGTGAGCTTCAAGTATCCATCTCTAGACTGCGTGAATTTGAGAGCCTTGGTCGACCAGAGCAGGCCCTTTCGGACAGGGATCGTTTGGTCGAAGCCCTTGAACTCGAGAGATCCAAGGAGCTAGAGATTCGAGTTGAGCTTGGTGCAGGAGAAGAAAGACTTCGGGTCGAAACAGAGAAGTCAGAGAGTTTGAAGCTTCAGCTGGACTCTTCCCGTTCAGCTATCGAAGGCGCAATTAGCGCAGCCAAGTCCAGAGCTAAGCAGCTAACCGCAGCGCGTGAAGTGCTAAAAGTTTTGCCAAAAATGATTGAGGCCGTAGGAGCTGGTTCTAACGAAGCTAAGCGCGAGTACAACTCGTTTGAAAGCGAACGCACCGATCAATTCCAGGAGCTAACCAAGGTTAGAGGCGAGATTGCTGAAATTCAGCAAAAGCTTTCTGATTTGACTCAGTCGGTTCATGACATTGAGCTTCAAAATCACGAAAAGCGCCTAAACCTTGCGAACTTAATAACTAGAGCTCAAGAGGAACTTGGTCTGGATGAGGCAACGCTGCTCTCGGAATACAATCCTGAGAACCTGATTCCGGCTTCCGATCCAGATGGTGAGCCTGAGGTATTTGATCGCGCGAAACAGTTCCAGCGCCTCAAGGAATCAGAGAAGCTACTTGAGAAGCTAGGAAGAGTAAACCCGTTGGCGCTAGAAGAGTTCTCGGCTCTTGAGCAGCGTCATAAGTTCCTAACAGATCAGTTACAAGACCTAACCGAGACCCGCAAGGATCTCATCAAGATCATTCACGATCTTGATGAGAAGATGCAGGTTATCTTCAACGACGCATTCCAAGACACCAAGAAGGCGTTCGAGACCGTGTTCCCAGTTTTGTTCCCAGGTGGAACTGGATCCATTTTCCTAACCGACCCAGACAACTTGCTCACCACCGGACTAGAGGTAAACGTCAAGCCTGCTGGTAAGAAGATCGAGAGACTTTCCTTGCTATCTGGTGGAGAGAGATCTCTTGCGGCGGTGGCCCTAATGGTCTCTATCTTCAAGGCTCGCCCTTCGCCTTTCTACATCATGGACGAGGTTGAGGCCGCTCTTGATGATGCCAACCTTGGTCGCTTGCTATCTATCTTTGAAGACCTTAGAACCAGCTCTCAGCTGATCATCATTACTCACCAAAAGCGCACCATGGAAATCGCTGATGCGCTCTATGGAGTTTCCATGAAATCTGACGGTATCTCAGCTGTGGTGGGTCAGCGATTGCGTGAGAAGGCCGACGCCTAATGTCCAACATCTTCTTTTGGCGTAAGAAACGTGAAGAAGAAAAATCGGATGCAAATCAACCGGACTCTCCATCCGAAGCCAATGACCTGGTCTCTAGCGAACTACCAAAAAGAAACTCCAGAGTAGGTATCCGAAGTCTGTTTTCCCGAATCAAGTTCAATCTAGAGAGCTTGGAGCAACTGGAAGATATTCTCATCCAAGCGGACTTTGGACTATCCACCGCAGAGGCGATTGTTGCTGAGGTAAAACAAATAGCTAAGGCTCAAGGCGCGCAATCTGAGGCAGAGCTAAAAGCCATTCTTGCGGGAGTTATTCGCGACAAGTTAGCTTCTGGTAATCGGGAGCTAAATCTAAAAAGCGGGAAGCTTCCCTACGTGATCTTGGTAGTTGGTGTAAACGGTGTTGGCAAGACAACCACCATCGGAAAGCTAGCCACTTGGCTAACCCAAGGTAATTGGAAAGTTGTTCTTGGGGCAGCAGATACCTTCCGCGCTGCCGCAGTTGATCAACTTGCTACCTGGGCCACCAGAGCGGGTGTAAAACTTATTGGACCAAGTGCTGCTGGTCAAGACCCCGCCTCGGTGGCTTTCGAAGCGGTTGAGTATGCGGTGCAAAATGAATCGGATGTTGTAATCATCGACACCGCTGGAAGATTGCAGAACAAAACAGATCTTATGGACGAGCTTTCCAAGATTCGCAGGGTTATTGAAAAGCAAGCGGAAATCTCGGAAGTGCTGTTGGTTTTAGATGCCACCACTGGACAAAATGGGCTACTTCAGGCAAGAGCGTTTTCCGAGGCCATTGCGGTTACCGGAATTGTCCTAACAAAACTTGATGGTTCGGCAAAGGGTGGAATTGTCGTGGCTATTCAAAATGAGCTTTCCATTCCAATCAAGCTTGTCGGTGTTGGCGAGGGCGTTGAAGATTTTGCGTTTTTTGATCCTGAAGAGTTCGCCAAGGGTTTAGTGGCTTAGCCTAGAAATAGGAAGTGAGATAACAAGTGTTTGGAAATCTGTCGGATCGTCTTGCGGAGACCTTCAAGGCTCTTCGTGGCAAGGGCCGACTTAGCGCTGCCGACATCGATGGAACCCTTCGGGAAATCCGCAAGGCACTGCTGGAAGCTGACGTTGCTCTGGATGTAGTCAAAAACTTCGTAACTGCAATTCGAGAGCGGGCCTTAGGCGATGAGGTTTCTGCATCACTGAACCCTGCTCAGCAAGTGGTTCAGATAGTCAATGAAGAGCTAATCAAGATTCTTGGTGGCGAAGCAAGAAAGCTCAATTACGGCAAAGTTTCGCCAACTGTCATCATGCTTGCCGGTTTACAGGGTTCTGGAAAAACAACCCTAGCTGGCAAGCTAGCCAAATGGCTCAAATCCGAAGGTGAGAATCCGCTTCTGGTCGCAGCTGACTTACAAAGACCTAACGCGGTTGATCAGCTCAGAGTTTTGGGCGAGAAGGTAACGGTTGAGGTTTTCTCACCGGAGGCAGGCTCGGGTGTTGGAGATCCCGTAAAGGTAGCCAAAGACTCGATTGCCTACGCGAGGTCTAAGGGCAACACGGTTGTAATTGTTGATACCGCCGGCCGCCTTGGTGTCGATCAAGAAATGATGAGCCAGGCCAAGAAAATCCGTGACGCTATAAAGCCAGACGAGACACTATTTGTTATTGACGCAATGCTGGGTCAAGATGCCGTAAACGTTGCCAAGGCCTTTGAAGACGGGGTTGGTATTTCAGCTGTTGTGCTAACCAAGCTTGACGGTGACGCGCGAGGCGGTGCCGCTCTATCGGTTGCCTCGGTAACCGGCAAGCCAATAATCTTCTCGTCAACAGGCGAAGGCTTAGATGCCTTCGAGCCGTTCTATCCAGATCGAATGGCCTCTCGAATCTTGGACATGGGAGATATCCTCACCCTGATTGAGCAAGCTCAGAAGCAATTTGACGAGCAATCCGCCATGGAAATGGCCGAGAAGCTAGCTAAAGAGACGTTTACCCTTGAGGACTTTTTGGATCAAATGCAGCAGCTTCGAAAGATGGGTTCTTTAAAATCCATGTTGGCCATGATGCCAGGAGCTGGCCAGATGAGATCACAGCTGGAGAACTTTGATGAAAAGGAAATAGATCGAACCGAGGCAATCATTCGCTCCATGACCCCAGCAGAGCGAACCAACCCCAAGGTTCTAAATGGCTCTAGACGAACCCGAATCGCACGAGGCTCGGGAATGAGCGTTACCGACGTGAATTCCCTAGTGAATCGATTCGAGCAAGCTGCCAAGATGATGAAGACCGTGGCCAAGGGCGGCACCCCTCAGATTCCAGGTATGCCAGCTGGAATGGCAGTGCCTCGCAAGAAAGCCAAGGACTCGAAGAAAAAGTCAGGATCCCGCTCTGGAAACCCCGCCAAGAGAGCCGCACAAGAACAAGGCCAGAGCCTTCCTGCTTCCGGTGCTGGATCGGCCTTTGGAATAGGCAACTAGCTATCTTTGGCCATTTCTGGCAGACTAGAGAAGTTGCCTAGGCACCTGACCCTCTAACCAGGAGCCAAAAAGGCAAAACCATAGAGCTTGACTACCGAGTGTGCCCCCACGCTCACGGTTGATTGTTCGCCCCAATTCAAATAACAGGAGCATTGTGGCTGTAAAAATCCGCCTAAAGCGTCTCGGAAAACTCCGTACGCCGCACTACCGTATCGTCGTTGCCGACTCTAGAAAAAAGCGCGACGGTCGAGTCATCGAAGAAATTGGTCGTTACATCCCGACCGAGAACCCATCTTTCATTGAAGTAAATTCTGAGCGTGCTCTTTACTGGCTAGGTGTTGGTGCACAACCAACCGAGCAGGTAGAGGTAATTCTGAAGCTCACCGGTGACTACCAGAAGTCAAAGGGTGACAAGGACGCTAAGAACACTGTTCAGGTAAAGGCAGCTAAGCCAGTGTTTGAAAAAGACACTAAGAAAAAAGCTGTACTACTTCCTAAAGAAGAACTTGCTGCCAAGAAGGCAAAAGCCGAGGCTCCTGCTGAAGAAGCAGCCCCTGCTGCTGAGGCAACCGAAGCTCCTGCCGAAGAGGCAGTTGTTGAGGCTGCAGTAGAAGCTCCAGCTGCTGAAGAAGTTGTAGAGACTCCTGCTGCTGAGGCAACCGAAGCTCCTGCCGAGGAAGCTGCAGCGGAAGCTCCAGCTGAAGAAGCAAAGCCAGAGGCTTAATAACAAATGTTGGCCGCTGCGCTCGAGCACCTAGTGAAGGGTATTGTCGATAATCCCGACGATGCCACAGTAACTGAACGCTCAACATCTAGAGGAGATCTTCTAGAGATTCACGTTCACCCAGATGATCTGGGCAGAGTAATCGGGCGCAACGGCAGAACAGC